>NZ_AXVL01000004.1 GCF_000482505.1 Leptotrichia trevisanii DSM 22070 | reverse complement strand
TCGGATAGAACAGCCGATACAAAAGAGGCTGAAGAAAAGATGAGAAGTGATAACAGCAAGACAGCTTCGAATAAGGATTCTCAAAAACAGACAAATGAAGGAAATAAAGACACGCAAAAACATTCAGAAAATATAAAATCACAAGAAACTAAGGATAGTAACAGTGAGACTTTTGCAGAATCTGAAATGAGGAGAGAAAAGGACAGCGAGGAATAAAATATGTAAGGACAATGACAATAGAATATTAATCTAGTCTTTAGAGAAAGAGTCTTAAATAAAATTTGAAAAAAATCTTAAATATGGTATACTTACATTAGAGAAATAACTAAAAATTTGTTCAAAATAATACTAAAATTATAAAATCAATTTTAAAGCGGTTAAGAGTTCCATATACGCAATTTGATTTTTTTGGGTATAAAACTTCAAACATTATATAAAAACTGTTTTAAATCAAAGATATGAAGGACATTTTTTTAGAAAAAGTTTAAAAAATTTAAATGAGGTGGGAAAATGGAATTATATGAAAGAATAATACCAAAAACTTCTTCAACAAGTTATATATCTGGATGGGAAGCATTGAATATTCCTGATGAAAATAGAAATACTGCTGACTGGCATCCGAGAACTTATTTATTTTCTTATGATAAAGACAAGGTAATAAATCTGTATAATACGACAAATATTTTAGGAAATTCTGGAATAATGAAAAGAACAATAGATTATCCAAGTAAAAGGGAAGTATATATTGCTAATTTTCCAAGAGCGATTGCAGATTTGGTATTAACAATGAAGGATTATCAGTTACCTTCGCTTCATAACTGTTGCAGTGATTTTTTAAATGAAGATGAAACGGAACAGCTTTATCAGTATCTGAGAAGTATAAAGGATAATCCAAGAGTGGATGAGTTTCTTAAATATGAATTTACTGTAAGATATTTTAATGATAAGGAGCTTTATGATGAAAGAGTGGCAAAAGGACAGAATTGACATAATAAAAAAAATTTTACCAAAATTAGGTGAAAATTATGTTTTAAAAGGTGGAACAGCTTTATTATTATATTACGGATTAGATCGCTTTTCAGAAGATGTTGATTTGGATTCAATTAGTGGAAATATGAATATACTGAATAAATTAAAAACTATTGGACAGAATAAATGGAATATGAGCATAAAAAAAGATACAGAAACAGTTTTTAGAGTAATGGTTGATTATGGAGCAACAAATAATTATGGAGACTATCCTTTAAAAATTGAAATTTCTTCCCGAAATAAAAAATTTTTACAATCTAAAATTTATGATTATAAAAATATTGCAGGAGTTAATGTTTATTCATTAGAGGAAATTTTAAAGATGAAAATAAGAACATTTAATGATAGGGATAAAATAAGAGATTTTTATGATTTGTCCTATTTTTTGAAAAAACAGCCTGAAAAATTTACAAAAGATATGCTGATAGACTTTAAAGAGCGTATGGATTATAAAAATTTGGATACTCTATCATATTTATTAAAGGAAGAATTTGAAAAAAATGAATTAAAGGATATTTCAAAAAATTCAGAAGAAATAGTTTTAGAAACGTATGATAAGATTGAAAATTTAGTTATCAATTATTCTAAAAATAAAAATTTGGAATTAAATTCTGAAAGGAATAAAGAAATAGAAAGATAAATAAATTTTAAATATGAACGATACAAGGAGTGATAATAATGAAAATATTTAGACAAGAAGTAAAAGAGATATTAGATATAAGGAAAAAAAGGTGATGGTGAAATGAAGAAATCTATTTTGTAAAATATATAAAGACTAGATTAAAATTCTAGTCTTTTTTTTTGTGCTTTTTTAGAAAAAGTTTGAAAAAATTATAAAATAACAAATTTTGGATTTTCAGACATTGCTTAATAGACTGAAGGTTTGATTAAAGTAACATTTGTACTTAAAATTTTTGAAAGGTGGAATAAAAATGAAAAAATTAATTATAGTAATGGTGTTAACTGTAAGTATGATTGGATTTTCTGAAAAATTAAATACTGATGGTAGAGATCACTTAGATAAAGTAGTAGGTTCTTTTGGTGTGAAAGGAAATTTGGGTTTTAAAATAGTAAAAAAAGGAAGTAAACTTGAATTTGTCGCAGATAATGTTATAAATGGTCCAGTATCAAGAATAAATAAATACTTGTATTTAGTAAAACTAGTGATTGATACTGGAGAAGGATTTGAGAGAGAATATTATTGTTTTGCATATGATATAAAATACAAAAAACTTGTAAATGTAGACTGTAGAAATTTAAATATTATACAAATTTTAGACAAAGGCAGAAAGTAAGTTGATTGTATTGAAAAAAGTGTTATATATATTAATTACAATAATAATCTCTACAGTATCGTTTGCTAAAGATTTTAACGTTACCAAGGGAAGACAAGATGCGGTAAACAGATTTTATGATTACTGGGTAAAAAATAAGATTCCTTACAGATTTGATGGTGTGAATGATTGCGGAGGATTGGTCAAGGATGTATATAAAGCAGGAAATATAACATTTAAACAAGGTGCTGCCTCTAATGGAAGAAATTCACAGGGGATGTTTAATTCCACAAATATAAAAATAGGTAAAAGTCAAGTAAATTTACTGAAACCAGGAGATGCATTATTTTTTACTAGAAGTGGAGCTGGAGGAGGAATAGGACATACTGGAATAGTTCTTGAGAATCCATCAAAGCAATGTAATGGAGGAATATTAATGGGACATACATCAAACCCCAAAAAACCACCACATACTAAATGTTTAAATCCTAATGATAAAACTTTTGCTGGAGCAATTTCTTATGCTGAAATGGTAAGATTAAATGGTTATAATCCAGTTGATGATAATGGTCAAGTAATAACGCCAGATGGAAGTTCAGTTATTGGAAGTGGAAATAGCATGTCATCTGCTTCTGCAAAATCGTCTTTAATAGTGGAATGGGATACAATTCAAAATGATTTTGTACAAATGATAGATGAAGGATTGGGAAAATTGACTCCTGGATTGCTAGTTCTTTTAAGTGTATTGACAGTACTTGAAATAATGTGGGTTTTGTATGGCTATATAGCTAAAAATTCAATAGAAAATGTATGGCTGTCATTAATAAGAATCGCTATAAGATTCTCTGTATTAGCATATTTTATACCAAATGCAATTAAGTTAATTGATATGGGATATGAAATATTTTCAGGAATTGGCTCATATTTTATGGGAAATAGCGGAACTGTAACTTTAAACAGCATATGGGCGGTGGCAGGGAGAGAGGCTGCGAAAGTTTTAAAGATTATAGGAGAATCAAACTTTAATTTTTGGAATTTGGTTACTAATCAACAATTATTCTTTGAAGAACTGGCTAAAATAGTATTGCTATTTGGAATAATATTGTTAATATACTATTTTGTAATTAGAATACTGTTTCACATGTTAATGGCAGTGTTGCAATTTAGAATGGCATTAGGGCTATCGTGGATATTTTTGCCTTTTGATGTAAATTCGATTACAAAAAGGGACTTAGGAAATAAGGCTTTAACAACATTTTTTCTTGCAGGAACTAAAATTGTCGTAGTAATGGCAATATCAGGAATAATATTTAAGAATTTGGATACAACAAGTTTTGGGGAGGTAACTTTTAAAGAACTGGAATTTCAGTCAATATTTCTTTATATAACAGTAGGAATGGTAATGGCTTTTTTAATGAATAAAGTTGATGATATAGTAGTAATTCTTGCAAGAAATTAAAATTTAATGGAGGTAAAATTTATGAAAAAAATAATTTTAGTAATGATATTTGTTTTTGGAGTATTGGGATTTTCAGAAAAACTTCATACTGATGGTAAATTTCACGAAAAGGAACTTATAGGCGAATATAAGGGTATGCTTGAAATAAAATTGAAAAATGGGGAACTGTATTTATATAATAACTGGGATACACCTAAATTATTGGCGAAATTAGTAAAATTAAAAAATGGAGTTTTCAGGGTGGATTATTATAATAAAAGGGCTTATCCACAAAAGGCATATTACACAGCTTGGGATATAAAGTACAAGACGATGGTTGATGTAGATGATAAATTAAATATCATTTATAATAATTACCAAAAATTTAAGTAGAAAGTGATGAACAGGATGAAAAAAATAGTGATAATTTTACTTTTTCTTCTGTCTTTTTTAACTTTTTCTGCAAATAATGAAGCAATGATAAATTATATAATAAAGTCTTCAGGTGGAAAAACAAGTAGAAGCGATGCTCAGAAAATAGTGAATACAGTAAATCGGGTGTCTTCTCAGTATAATTTCTCTCCAGCATATATATATGGAATTATTGAAGCGGAATCTAATTTTAGAAATTTACCTGCAAATAGGGCAGATGCACGTGGCGTAATGCAGGTAACTCCTGGTTCTTCAGCTGCACAAGTGGGGTGTACGGGAAATTTATACAATATTGAATACAACATTGAGTGTGGTGTAAAATATTTTGACTGGATGAGAAAAAATGCTTCACATTATGGAATAAAAAATTTATCTGATTTGGCGGCCGCATATAACTGTGGACCAGGATGTTTTAAGTCAGGCAGATGGAAAAATGTCAGTGAAACAACAAACTATATTAAAAAAGTTCCTGCTTATGGAAATAAGATTGCAAGCACCGCAGGGCTATCTCCACTTGATATGACACAATTTCCTGCTGGAACAGGAGGAACAACAGTATCAGGAAATAATATTAAAACAGCTTCAGTAAATTCTTCATTGATGGTAGATTGGGATGCTGTTCAGTCAGAAATTGCAGGAATGATAAATGATGGAATCAGTAAACTTGCTCCTGGATTATTAGTTCTGTTAAGTGTACTCACAGTTCTTGAAATAATGTGGATTTTATATGGCTATATAGTAAAAAATGTGTTGGAAAATTTATGGATGTCCTTACTCAGAATAATGATAAGATTTTCGATACTGGCATATGTTATACCTAATGCAATTTCATTAATTGATATGGGATATGGAATATTTTCTGGAATTGGCTCATATTTTATGGGAAACAGTGGAGGAACTGTAACTTTAAACAGCATATGGGCAATAGCTGGAAGGGAAACAGGGAAAATCTTAAAGATTATTAATGAATCAAACTTTAATTTTTTCAATATTGTTACTGATTCAAGGCTATTTTTTGAAGAACTTGGGAAAATGTTATTGTTAATAGGAGTTATTATTCTTGTGTATTATTTTGTGGTAAGGATAATATTTGAAATGATGATGGCGGTATTGCAGTTTAGAATGGCATTGGGATTATCTTGGATATTTTTGCCTTTTGATGTGAATTCGATTACAAAAAGGGACTTAGGAAATAAATCATTGACAACACTGTTTCTCACAGGAACTAAAATAGTTGTAATAATGGCACTGGGAGGAATAGTATTTAAAAACTTGGATGCGGCAGGATTTGGGGAAGTTACTTTTAAGGAATTAAAATATGAAACTATATTTTTGTTTATCACAGTAGGAATGGTAATGGCTTTTATAATGAATAAAGCTGACAGGATAACAACAACACTTGCCAAAGGAAATTAAAAAGTGGGAGGAAATTGTGGATATACGAACTAAAAAGTTTAACTTGATAATGCTTTCTGTATCAATATTTCTTGTCATAACATTCACAGGGCTACATCTGTTGTCAAAAATTTATGTAATAAATGTAACACCGTCAATTCCATTAGGAATATATAAACTGGAAAAATTTGATGGAGTATTGAAAAAAGGGGATTTAGTTGTTTATGAGGTGGATGATAAATATAAAGGTTTGACAAGCATAAAAGGTACAACGTTTAAATCGGTAAAGCCTGTTGCTGCATTCTATAAGGACAGAGTTGAGATAAAAAATAACAGGATATATGTAAATGACGAGGATTATGGAGAAATTTTTCAAAAAATATCCCCTGTTTTTAATGGCAAGATAAAAGAAGACGAAGTCTTGACTTTATCTAAGGTTAGAGGAACATTTGATGGAAGATATTATGGTGCAATAAAAAAGTCAAAAATAGAGAAAAAAGCAAGGTTAATATATGAATTTAGAATATGAAAATGAAATGTTTAAATTGAAATCTAATGAGAAAGAGAAAATTGAAATACATAAAAAAATAGTCAAAACAGATGAAAAAATAAGGAAAATCAGAAGAGAAATAGCAAATGATACAAGAAGACTAAATACATCGGAAAAGAATGAGAAATGGAAACAGAGGACAAGAAAACTGATTGAAATGGCAGTCTTGCTTGAAATAGCAGATATTTTAAATGAAGATAAGGCAACATTGCTGGGATATTTTATGAAATTTCATTTTTTAAGTAAGGAAGAAATTAAAGATTGTAAAATTATGGGAGGTGAGGAGTTTCAAATGAGAGAGGAAAAGAAAAAAATGCTAAAACGAAGATTGGAGAAAAATAATGGGTTTAAATGAAATGATGAAAAGTGAAGGTATAGAAAGCAAAGATTTTAAAGAAGTAGAGCTAAAAGAAATTAACAGGACAAATGAACTTGAAGGTGAGGAATTAAAGGAAAGGGTAAAATTAGAAAAATCTGAAATAAAATCTGAACTTGCCGAAGAACTTGAACAATTCATACACGATGAGGAAAGGAAATATAATCAGGAAAAAAGGAGAATTGAAAGTGAATATGATGAAAAAATATATCAGCTTGAACAGAAACAGAAACAAAATTATCGAAATAGAAGAGAAAAATTATATGAAATGGAAGATTCCTTAAAAATCAGAGAAAATGAAATTGAAGCAGAAATGCAGAAATTGAGTGAAAAAATAACAGAAAAAGAAAATGAACTAAAAAAATTAAATGAAGAAATAGACAGAAAATTAGGTTTTAAAGAATATTTGAATGAAAATGACTTTATATACAGAAATAAATTAGAGGCTGTTCTGATACTTAGAAAATTGAAAAACAAAAATCTAAAGATATTGGGCAAAAGAGAATACGAGGCTGTATTTAAAAATATTGTTGGCGGAGTGAATGAACTTATAAGAATGAATAATCTGATAATAGATTACAAGAAGTTTATAAAAGGGCAGGAAACAAAAAGGGAAATAAAATTTTAAAAATAATTTATGAAAGGACTGAAATAATGTTACTGAGTGTATTTCAAAAGAATGAAAAAAAAGATTATTTGAAAAAAATAGGGGTAAAATTTTCTAAAGATGAAAAAATAGAAGTAAGGAAGATGATAAAATCAAATTTGACTCTTGAACAGTTTAAATTGTGTGTAACTCCTGTGCTTAATGAAGAGATATTGCAGGAACGGGGGAAAAATAATTTTGATGACAGCAAATGGGAAAAATTGGTTATGAAAAAACTGGATGTAAATCAGATGAAGGAAATTCGGAAAGGATTTGAAAAAGGATTATCTGAAGAGGATGTTGAGCTGTATGTAAAAAGTGAATATGACAGCAAGACAATGGAAAAAATTAGAAATATGCTTGAAAGAAATAAAGATAATGAGTATCTTCGAGAATATCTGATGTTAAAGGATAAAAAGGAAATAAAATCAATTACTAATGAAAAATTGGAAAAATATATTGAGGAAAGCAAAATGAATGAACTTAGAAACAAGGCTGATAAAATGGAAAAATGGTATGAAGCCTCAATATATGCAGGGAAAAATACATTTAAATATTATTCTTCAGAGAAAATACGAAATGATGAGAAGTATGTTATGAAAAAAGTCAAAGAAAATGGGAAAAATCTTCAATATGCGAGCGAAAAGCTAAAAAATAACAGAGATTTAGTTATGGAGGCAGTAAAACAGGATGGACGGGCTTTGCAATTTGCAAGCGAAGAATTGAAGAATGATAAGGAAATAGTAATGGAATCTGTAAAAAATTATCCTAATTCATACCAATATGCAAGTTCTGAAATGCAGAAGGATGAAGATGTTGTAACCGAAGTGCTGAAAAGAAGTGAAGATGCTTTAAGCTATGGAGATGAAAATATTAAGCAGGAAATAGAGGAAATTAAGGGAACATACAGGGACAGCGACTTTGATGGACTGTCAGACGGAGAAGAAAAATTTATATATGGGACAAACCCATATTCAAAAGATACTGATTTGGATGGAAAAACTGATTATGAAGAAATAAAGATAAATTATACAAATCCCCGAATAAAGAATAAGGATATTGAAGTTGAAAGATAGTAGAGGAGATGATAATAAATGAAAAAGTGCATACTATTTCTTATGATAGTTTCAAAAATTTCCTTTTCTGGTGGAGAGATAAGTTTTCAGAAACAAAAGGAAAAAATTGAGCAGGAGAGAATTGAAAAGTTGAAAACACAAACGGATAGTAATGCTGACAAGAGTAAAGAATTAGATGACTTGCCTAAAGGAGATACCAGCAATATTCAATCGCAAAGTAACAAATTATTTTATGATGATAAGTTTGTGAAAAAAATTAATAATGCTTCTCATATTCAAAAAAATATTGGTAATAGAAAACTTGTTGAGTATATTAAAACACAGAACAGCAGGCTGAATGAGAATGAAATACAAAGTATACTTGACTATGTTTTCAAATATAGCAGGGAATATAACTTTAATCCGTATTTAGTTTTAGCAGTTATGAATACCGAAAGCCATTTTAACCATTCAACAGTATCAAGTGCTGGGGCAAGAGGACTTATGCAGTTAATGCCTTTTAATTTTAAAGAATTTGGAGTGGATAACAGTATATCGGGAAATATAAAGGGAGGCGTGTTGCATTTAAAAAGGGATTATGAAAAAACTGGCAGTATTTCAAAAATGCTTGTCTGCTATAATGCTGGCTGTGGAAGATTGGCTAACAATGCTTGGAAAGGGATAAAGGAAACAAGGGAATATATACCGAAAGTAATTCAGAAATACAATAAAATAAAAAACTTATAGCCATATTTTCTCACACGTGAGAAAATCAAAATTAGGTCAGTGGATTTTTTTCATTACATAAGTTTTGAGAAAAAACACTGAGCAGCAAAAAATAATAGTAATTATGAAACAAGAATTGAAGGAGTGAAAAATGTTTAATAACGCTGTAAAAATTTTAATGGGAATATCAATGATTTCTTTTCTATCTTTTTCTAAAGGGGAAATTAGTTTTCAGAAACAATTAATAACTGAAAACAGTAAAAAAATAGAAATAATTGAAAATAATGAGAAAGATAATGCAATTAAAAATAGTAGAGATAGAGAAGAAAAAATAAGATATAAAATTGTAGAGTTTGCAAAAACTCAGATTGGAAAACCTTATGTATATGGTGCAACTGGAAATAACAGTTTTGACTGTTCCAGCTTTGTGCAGTATGTGTTTAAAAAAACATTGGGAATTACAATTCCACGTGTTTCGGCAGAGCAGTCAATATTTAAACCAAAATTACATAACAATATCAAGAAGGGGGACTTGCTGTTTTTTGAAACTTTGGAAAAAGGCAGAATTTCACACGTGGGAATGTATATTGGGAATAGACAGTTTATACACGCCAGTTCAAAAAGTAAAAGAGTAACTGTATCTCAATTTGCTGGATTTTATCAAGAGAAATTTAGATGGGCAGTGTCGGTTATATAAAATGCAGGAGGAAATAGTATGGAAAGTAAGGTAATTCAGCAATTTTAGAAAATTTAGAGAAATAAAAGATAAAGGATTGGGAAATATGAAAAAATTAATAATAGCAGAAAAACCTAGTTTAGCAATAAATGTAGTAAAAGCATTGGGAAAATTTGAAAAAAATGAGGGATATTTTGAAAACGATAGATACATTATATCTTTTGCATATGGACATTTATTCAAATTAAAAGATATAAACGATTATATTGGACAAAAAACATTGTGGAGCGATATTGAATTGCCTTTTATTCCTGAATTTGAATTTAGGCTAAAAAAAGATAAAGGAATAAAAGAACAGTTTTCAATATTAAAAAAATTGATACAAAGAAAAGATGTCGATGAGATAATTAATTGTGGAGATGCAGATAGAGAAGGACAATTAATTGTAGATTTGATTATTAAAAATTCTCAGGTAGATAAGCCTGTAAAAAGATTGTGGCTTCCTGAACAGACGGAGGAAACGATAAGAAAAGCGGTAAATGATCTTCAAAGTAATCTTAAATATAAAAATTTACATAACGAGGGACTTGCAAGAACATATATAGATTGGCTTTTAGGTATAAATTTAACAGTTCTGCTTACTGTGAAAGGTTCGAGCTTGTTTAAGGCAGGAAGAGTGCTTATTCCGATAGTAAAATATATTTATGACAGGGATATGAAGATTAAAAATTTTGTTTCAGAAAAATATTATATATTAGAATCTGAAACAAATGGTATTAAACTTGCTATTCAAAATCTAAAATATAGGCAGGATGAAATTTTAAAAGCAAAGGAAAAAACGGAAGAATTAAATCAATTTAAAGCAAAAGTAAAAGAAATTGAAAATAAGCAAATTAAAAAAGCACCTCCTAAATTATTCTCTTTGTCAAAATTACAAAGTAAACTGTCAAAAGAATTTAAAATGAATTTTGATAAATCATTAAAAATTATTCAAGAATTGTATGAAAAAGGGTATTTGACTTATCCAAGAACAAATACGGAGTATTTATCTGTAAATGAAAAAGATAGGGTTAAAAGTATTATAAATAGTCTTAATGAAGAAGCATTGGAATTTAAAGATAGCAAAATCTTTAATGATGATAAAATAGAAAGCCACAGTGCTATAACAATCACAGCTAAAATTCCTGATAATTTATCTGAAGATGAAGAAATCATATACAAAACTGTAAAAAACAGGTTTATGGCTAATTTTACAAAAGAAGACACGATAATAAATCAGACTGTAATAAAAATAAATGTTGGAGATGAAGAATTCCAGTTGAGAGGGGAAAGTGTAGAAAAATCAGGATTTTTGAAGTTTGAAAATATAGAATTTAAAAATAAACTTCCTAATTTAAAACAGGGAGAAGAATTTGATGTAGATTTTAAACCGATAGAGAAAGTAACGACACCGCCTGCAAAGGTAACTGAAGAGGCATTATCGAATTATTTAAAAAATCCATTCAGTAAAGATGAGAAACAGGAATATGAAAATGATGAGGAAACATATAAATTAATGCTGGAAGGTGTTGAAATTGGGACAGAAGCAACACGTACAGGAATTATTCAAAAGGCGATAAAAGTAGGATATTTAAGTTTGAAAAAACAGTCTTTTTCAATTGAGGAGAAGGGAATAAAACTGATTGAACTTTTAGATAAACTTAATATTGATTTGTATAAGGAAAAAAATATAGAATTTTCAAAATCTCTAAAAAAAATATATAATGGACAGCAAACGATAGATGAACTTTTAAAGGATACCGAAGAAAAGTTACGAGAAATAGTAAAAACAGGTAATAATACAGAAATAGAATCGTTTAAATCTCAAAAAGAAATAATTGGAAAGTGTCCTAAATGTAGTAAGGATATTTTGGAAAACAGTAAGAGCTATTACTGTAGCAACTATAAATCAGGATGTAATTTTAATCTATGGAAAGAAACTAATTATTTTGGCCAGAAATTGAAAATTAGTAAAGCAAGTGCAAAAAAATTAATAAAAGGCGATAAAGTACCATTAAAATTAAAAAGCAAGGAAGGGAAGGAATACGAGGCATATTTTACAATAAAGGTAAAAGGAGATTATGTAAATTTGGAAAAAGGGGATTCTGTAAATAGAAAGAAAAAACAATAAGAAGGGCTTAAGTATAAAAAATAGGTGGTAATGATGGGAAAACATAAAATTGATTGGGTAATTAGAACTGGAAATGAAAAATTAAAAAGTAGTATCAAAGAATATAAAAAATTTCTAAAAGTAATGGGAAATAACTATAAATATTCTGCTTCAGCTCAGCTTAACATATACTGTATAAATCCGAATGCAAAAGCCTGTGCTGAATTTGATTTTTGGAAAGATAAAATAGGCAGAGTTGTTAAGTATAAAGAAAAAGGAATTCCTGTGTATATTCAAGAAAAAGGAAGAAGGACATTGACATATATTTTTGATGTATCGCAAACAAAACAGGTATCTGAAAAGGACAAGTTTAGACTCTGGAAATTTGAAACGGAGCATAGAGAAATTTTTCAAAAATTATCAGGAATATCTGAGTTCGATAAAGGGAAAGAAGAAGTTGTAAAAGATTTTTCTAAAGATTTATATTTAAAAAAATACGATATTGATAATAAAGAAGTTTTAAGGAATTTTATTGAAAAGTCAATAACTATAGCTATAAATGAAAGACTTGGAATATCTGAAAATGTTGAGTTTTCCGAAGATGAAAAAGAAATATTGAAAGATATTTTTGATAAAGATTACTTTAATAAAATGTCAAATGAAATATCAAACTGTACAAAAAATATATTAACTGAAATTAATAGGGAAATTAAAAAATTTTCACTTGAAAAACCTTTTAATGTACGGTATATTGATAGTAGAGAAACAGAAGTAGAAAACGACGATAATAAGGAGATTGGCAATGAAAACGAAAGAGATAATCAGCGACAAGGAATATTGGGTAGAGAATGGGATTTATACTCCGATAGTGAAAGAAACGCCGTACGAGGAAGCAGGGGGAACTTACAAAGTGGAGATGATAAACAATCAGTTCGAGATATTAGTGCCGAACTTGGAAACTCCAGAAGAGATAGACAGAGGGAAACTGGACACTTGGGGGAGAGCAAGGCTTCGTTATTTGGAGGAAGAGAATCCGATGGAATTGGAAAACTTGATGAACAGCAACCAATTGATGAGACACTTAATGGAAATACAGAAACAAATAGAAGAGTTCAAGGAGAAAGAAATGCCAAAAATGATGGAAGTTTGGGGAATAACAGAAGAACTGAAAAGAAAAGATCAAATGGAATGGGTAGGGCTTTACAACAACCTTCGCTCTTCGATGAGAGAAATAATTCAGAAACAATTCATAGAAGTATAAATCAAAACGAAAAAGGAGCATTGCAAACTCCTTTTTTGAATTTTAGGATAAAAAAGGAAAATCAAGTAGAAAAATTAACGCCTAATCAAAGATTGGAAAACAATATCAATGCAATCCGAGTCTTAAAAAATCTTAATGAAAATCAGGCAAATGAGCAGGAAAAAGAAATATTGTCAAAATATGTGGGATGGGGTGGATTAGCAGATGTTTTTGATGAAAATAAAAAAGGGCAGTGGGAAAATGCTAGGAATTATTTAAAAGAAGTTTTAACATCTGAAGAATACAATAATGCTCGTGAAAGTACATTAACTGCTTTTTATACTCCAAAAATTGTAATTGATACAATGTATAAGGGTCTTAAAAATCTAGGATTTGAAAAAGGAAATATTTTAGAACCAAGTTGTGGGATTGGGAATTTTATTGGAAATTTGCCAGAAGAATTTTCTAATTCAAAAGCTTATGGAGTTGAACTGGACAGTTTAAGTGGTAATATTGCAAAAAAACTTTATCCTGAAAGCAATATACAAATAAAAGGGTTTGAAAAAACTGTTTTTTCCAATAACAGTTTCGATATAGCCATAGGAAATGTACCTTTTGGAGATTTTAAAGTTATAGACAGAGATTATAATAAAAATAATTTTATGATACACGACTATTTTTTTGCTAAATCTATTGATAAAGTAAAAAGTGGCGGTATTATTGCTTTTGTAACATCTTCAGGAACATTGGATAAAAAAGATGCTTCTGTAAGAAAATATATTGGTGAAAGAACTGAATTTCTCGGAGCAATAAGACTTCCTAACAATATTTTTAAGGGGATTGCAGGAACAGAAGTAACTTCAGATATAATTTTTTTAAAAAAAAGAACTGAATTAAAACAGGAAAATCAGGATTGGTATGAGTTATCAAAAGATAAAAATGGTTTAACATACAATAAATATTTTGTAGATAATCCACAAATGGTAATAGGAAAAATGAAAGAAATCTCAGGAAGATTTGGAAAATCTGCAGTCTGTATTTCTGATAATGATAATAACCTCGAAATAAGTTTAGATAATGCTATTCAAAATATTAAAGGGAGTTATGAGAAAACTGTAGTAGAAAATGAAACAATACTTAATGAAATTGAAAATATTGAGAGAAATTTTTCCTTTGTAAAAAGAGAGAATGAAGTATTTTTTAAAGAAAATGACGAATTAATTTTAAAAAATTTTTCTGAAAAAGATAAAAATAGAGTTTTAAAATACATCGACTTATCTAAGAAATTAAGAGATGTTATTCAGGTTCAAAAAGAAAACTGTACAGATGAAGAATTAAAGCAAAGACAAGCAATTTTGGATAAGGTTTATAATGATTTTGCTGAAAAGTTTGGTTATTTGAATAGTAAACAGAATGCTAAAATTTTAGGAAAGGATTCGACTTATCCGCTATTAGCTTCAGTAGAATTGCTAGATGAAGAGAAAAATTTTGTTGGAAAAAGTGATATTTTTTCCAAAAGAACAATCAAATATTCAAAGCCAATTGAAAAAGTTGATAAACCTGAAGAAGCCTTGATTTTATCAATTTCACAAAAAGGAAAAGTGGACTTTGAATATATGGAAAAATTATTAAATATTTCTGAAAAAGAATTAAAAAAATATTTAAAAGGACAAATATTTTATGATTTAAAAAAATTTGAATATGTGCCACAAGATGAATATTTAAGTGGAAATATACGAGAAAAAATTGAATTAGTTGACAAATTTTTAAACAATAAAGAACAAAATATAGAATATTCCTTGAAATTAGACATTGGTACTGATGAATTGAAGTATCAAAAAGAAAAATTGCTGGAAGTAATGCCTAAAAAAATAGAAGCAAGTGAGATAAATATAAGAATTGGAGCAACTTGGATATCATCAAAACATATAGAAAAATTTATAGCTGAAACTTTGCAAACAAGTCTTTGGGTTATGGATATGAAAGTAGAATACTCGGATTTTACGTCAGAATGGAATATAAGTAATAAAAATAGGGATAAAAGTAATCCGTTAGTAAATATGACATATGGAACTTCGAGGGCTAATGCCTTTAGGCTAATTGAAGACGCTCTAAATTTAAAAGATACAAAAATTTTTGACTATGTTACTGACGAAGATGGAAAAAAGAAAGCGATATTAAATAAAAAAGAAACTCTGTTAGTCCAGCAAAAACAAGATATATTAAAGCAAAAATTTAAAGACTGGATATTTAAAAATCCTGTAAGAAGAGATGAATTAACCAAAATATACAATGAAAAATTTAATTCAGTCAGGCTTCGTGAATTCGATGGGAGTAATTTGACTTTTGATGGAATTAATCCTGAAATTAAATTACGGCAACATCAGTTAAATGCAGTTGCTAGAACTTTGTATGGAGGAAATACTTTATTGGCTCATGTAGTTGGAGCTGGGAAAACTTTTGAAATGGTGGCAAGTTGCATGGAATCTAAAAAACTCGGAATGTCTTCAAAATCACTTTTTGTAGTACCTAATCATTTAACAGAACAAATGGGACGTGAATTTATGGAATTGTATCCAGGAGCAAATATTTTAGTTGCAACTAAAAAGGATTTTGAAACTAAAAATAGAAAAAAGTTTATTGGAAGAATTGCAACTGGAGAATACGACGCTGTAATAATAGGACATTCACAATTTGAGAAAATTCCCATGAGTAAAGATTATCAGAAAAAACATATACAAAATGAAATTGACGAAATTGTAAAAAATATTCGGAAATTGAAAGAAGAAAGTAATCAAAATTTTACAGTAAAACAACTTGAGGCAACTAAAAAAAGATTAGAAACAAGATTACAAAAGTTAAATGACGATTTTAAAAAAGATAATGTCGTAACTTTTGAAGAATTAGGCATTGATAAATTGTATGTAGATGAAGCACATTCATTTAAAAATTTATTTATTTATACGAAGATGAGAAATGTTGCAGGAATTGGGCAGACAGAAGCATTAAGATCTTCAGATATGTTTATGAAGTGCAGATATATGGATGAAATAACAGATGGAAAAGGAATTGTCTTTGCAACAGGTACACCAGTTAGCAATTCAATGTCAGAACTTTATACAATGCAAAGATATTTACAATACGAAGAATTAAAAAGTCGTGGAGAAAATAATTTTGATTCATGGGCAAGTACATTTGGGGAAACGGTCACAGCCATAGAATTATCGCCTGAAGGTAATGGCTATCAATCAAAAACTAAGTTTTCAAAATTCTATAACTTGCCTGAGTTAATGACAAATGTTAAACAATTTGCCGATATTCAAACCGCAGATATGTTAAATTTACCAACACCTGAAGTAGAATACAAAAAAGTTCTAACAAAAGCTACGGAACACCAGAAAAAAATATTAGAAAGTTTTTCAGAACGAGCAGAGGCAGTTAGAAATCAAAAAGTAGAATCAACTGAAGATAATATGTTAAAAATAACAAATGACGGTAAAAAATTAGCATTAGATCAGCGATTGATAAATGAAATGTTACCTGATGAGCCAAATAGTAAAGTAAATAATTGTGTGCAAAAAATTTTTGATATTTGGGAAAATAGCAAAGAAAATCGGTCAACACAACTTGTGTTTTCAGATATGTCAACACCGAAAAGAGATAAAAGTTTTAATATTTATGATGATATGAAATCAAAATTAATTGAAAAAGGAATACCTGAAAATGAAATTGCATTTATACATGATGCAAATAATGAAAAACAAAAGGATGAATTATTTGCAAAAGTTCGTTGTGGAGATATTAGAGTTCTTTTTGGTTCGACTCAAAAAATGGGAGCAGGAACAAATGTACAAAACAAACTAATAGCGTTACACGATTTGGATGTGCCGTGGCGTCCCTCAGATTTGGAACAACGAGCAGGAAGAATAGTCAGACAAGGGAACGAAAATAAAAAAGTTGAAATTTATAGATATGTAACAGAAAATACATTTGATGCCTACTTGTGGGTGCGACATGAAGTCGCTTAATTTAACTGTTTGGCAATAAGACCAAACCAACTATTCCGTTAGTTGAGCCAAGTATTGACTGCACTTATGTGTGGTAAGCCGATACTAAAGTAACCCTACTTGAGGTTGAACCGTGAGGGAATGCCGAAACTGCTAGCAACAAGGCGGTTAGGGAGCAAGGCTTGATAATATGGCTAACATATGTGAACTGCTGATAAATGTCGTTAAGGTGAGCTAAAGTTGCTGATAAGCCTGAACCAAAATGGTGCGTAGTCGGATAATCCTTTCCACAATAGGATTACACGGACAAAATGACTACCGGCAAAGAGGTGGAGCCTAAGTTATCAATGTTAATTAAGTGGAACATGGTAAGCCTGTATTATTGCTAAAAAGCAAGGCAAATCGTAAGAACTGCTGATAATAATGCAGGTAGAGGAAAATGGAAAAAGCAAATGCCGTCTTGTAATGAGACGGATAGAGGTAATCTGCCTTAACTCGAAAGAGTGCAGACTTCCATTAGGTTTTTAATCACAAGAGAACTTGTAGAATTTTTGAAAGGAGAAAGCAAATGAACAGTAAAATGTGTGCTGCTGCTAACAGAGCTGAGGACTGGGAAAGTATAGATTTTTTAGAAGCCGAAAGCTATGTTAAAAAACTACAAATGCGTATTGTGAAAGCGTGGAAAATGAGTAAATATGGAAAAGTAAAATCTTTACAGCATTTACTCACAACTTCATTTTATGCAAAAGCCTTAGCAGTAAAAAGAATAACTGAAAATAAAGGCAAGAAAACAAGTGGTATTGACGGTGAATTATGGCTAACATCACGAACAAAGTATAACGCCATAGGAAAGTTAAAACTTAGAGGATACAAACCACAACCTTTAAAAAGAGTGTATATACCAAAGAAAAATGGTAAGAAAAGACCTCTAAGCATTCCTACAATGAAAGATAGAGCAATGCAGACACTATATAAATTTGCACTTGAACCTATCCGCAGAAACAACAGCGGATTTAAATTCATATGGATTTAGAGCCAAAAGATGTACACAAGATGCTATTGAGCAATGTTTCACATCATTAAATAAAAAGAAATCTGCAAAGTGGGTGCTTGAAGGAGATATAAAAGGGTGCTTTGATAATATCAGCCACGAATGGATAATGAATAATATCCCAATTAATAAGAAAATATTAAAACTTTGGCTCGAATGTGGATATATAGAAAAACAGAAACTATTTCCAACAGAAACAGGAAGTCCACAGGGTTCGCCAATATCGCCAATAATTTCCAATATGGTATTAGACGGTTTAGAAAAAGCAATCAAAGATAAATACCATAAACGGACAGTGAATAAGAAGGCATATTTCCCAAAAGTTAATTTTGTTAGATATGCAGATGATTTCATTGTTACTGGAGAAAGTGCAGAATTGCTTGAAAATGGTGTTAAGCCAATCATTACAGAATTTTTATCCAAAAGAGGCTTGGAACTGTCTGAAGAAAAGACACTTATAACACATATAAATGATGGATTTGATTTTCTTGGAGTCAATATCAAGATGTATAAGGATAAGCTGCTTACCAAACCATCCAAAAAGAACTTCAAGGTTATTGTTGATAAAATTAGAAAAGTTATAAAGGAAAATCCATCAATGAAGCAAGAAATACTGATTAGAAAACTAAACCCAATTATAACAGGCTGGGTAAATTATCAGAAATACAATGTTTCATCAAAAGCCTTTGAAAAACTTGACTATGAAGTTTACAAATGCTTGTGGAAATGGTGTATTCGTAGACATCCGAAGAAAAGCAGAAAATGGATAGCTAAAAAATATTTTCACATTATTGGAAATAGAACTTGGACTTTTAGTGTAGCAACTGAAAGAAAAATAAAGAATGGAGAAAAATATTATCTCTGTTTAAAATATGCCACAGATACAGATATTAGAAGATTTACCAAGATACAAGCCAAAGCAAATCCATTTGATGAAGACTGGCAAGCATATTTTGATAAAAGAGAAGAAACCACGCTGGCTCTTTAATTAGAGTTTATAAAAACTTGAGCCGTGTGAGGGGAAACTCTCACGCACGGTTCTTAGAGGGGAAGGGAATAGCAATATTCCTGACCTACTCGACCAGACTATCGAGAATAAGCAAAAGTTTATAAGTCAGATTATGACTTCTAAAACTCCAGTTAGAGTTGCGGAAGATATTGATGAGAGTATATTAAACTATGCAGAGATTAAAGCTTTAGCAACTGGAAATCCGTTGATTAAGGAAAAAATGGATTTAGATATGGAAGTTAACAAATTAACTTTGTTGGAATCAAATTATAAGAGTAATTTGTATCACTTGGAGGATAAGATTTTAAAATATTATCCAAAAGTTATTGAAAATACGGAAAAAGAGATTGTTAATTTGGAAAAAGATATACAAAAATCAAAAGAAAATCCAAAGGATAAAGAAAATTTTGTAGGAATAACAATAGGAAATAGACAAATTATGGATAAAAAAGAAGCAGGGGAAGCACTTTTAAAATCAATAAAGTCTAGTATGACAGATGTTTCTGAAAAAATAGGAAAATACAGAGAATTCAATATCTATTCATATTTTGATAGTTATGCTAAAGAATTTAAAGGATTTTTACAAAATGAAACAAAGCATTACTTAGACTTTGGAACAAGTGAATCAGGAAATATTACAAGAATGGACAATGTTTTAGATGAACTCTCAAGTAAACTAGATATTCAGAAGAAAAATTTGGAACGATTTAAAGATGAACTAGAAAAATCAAAAGAGGAGGTTCAGAAACCGTTTGAACAAGTAGCAGTACTGGCTGAAAAACGACAGCGATTAAATGAGGTTAATAAATTAATTGAAATGGAGATGAGAAATAAAAATAATATAATTGAAAAAGAAAGGATTGAAAAATTAGATATGGTTAAATAGAAAAAAAAACCAATGTTCTTAATAAATCAATTGGAGATTAGGAAGTAAAATCTGGGTATGAAATTTTTTCATTACAGAGTAAAACGAGTTTTGAAAACTTTTCGTATCCAATAAACTTGATTAATCGAAATATATAGGGTATTCTTTTATTAGAAATAAAAATAAAAAAATGTATAAAATAGATTTTAAAAGAGGTGGTTATATTGAAAAGAAAGCTTATTGGACTGAAAATTCAATTAATGGAATGAAATACATGTTATGTAAATTTTGAAAAAGGAGAATTTGTGAATAAAAAGAAAAAATAAATTAATAATTTTTTATAAAAAAAGTCTTGTCTTTTTATATAAAGTAGTATATAATGATAATGTGAAACATAGAAAAACTTAGAAAGAGAGTGGTATTTTATGAAAAAAGAAAATATAAAAGAATTTTTACTAAAATTAAATCAAAAAGATATTAATGAATTGATGAAAAATTCTGAAAAAGAGGAAGACATAATATTTTATAATAAATTATTTAATTTAATTTTAGAAACAAAACAAGATGAACTTATAAAAAAAGGTGTATTTTAATGAAAAAAAATTTTTATCTTTTTGCGGGTGTAAATGGTGCAGGGAAGTCTACTTTATATAATTCTAAAAATTTAGATGACGGTATAAAAAATAGTATAAGAATTAATACAGATGAAATTGTTAGAGAATTTGGAGATTGGAAAAATGATGCTGATCAGATAAGAGCAGCAAAAATAGCAATTAATTTAAGAAATGAGTGTTTTAAATATGGAAAATCATTTAATGAAGAAACAACTTTGACTGGAAAAACTATTTTAAAAATTATTGAAAAAGCGAGAAAATTAGGTTATAAATTACAATTATTTTATGTTGGTGTCGATAGCCCTGAAATAGCAAAAGAAAGAATAAAAAATAGAGTGAAAAAAGGTGGTCATAATATAGATGATAATGTAGTTGAAAAAAGATATTATGAATCTTTAGAAAATTTAAAGCAGATTATATCAAAATTTGATGAAGTTTATTTGTATGATAATTCTGAAAAATATAAAAATATTTTTTCTTTTTCGGATAATAAAATTTTATATAAAGATAAAAATTTAAGTTGGTCAAAAGAAGCAGTAGAAGTAATTGAAAATAGAAATGAAAATTTGGAAAAAGAAAATAAAATTGAGATGAAACCAGTACAGGATGGTCAAAAGAATAAAAATAATATTAGAGAAGATGATTATGAAAGATAAAGTAAAGTCAAGAGGAGTTAAAAAGGGAGAAACGCCAAAATGGAGGGTAGGAAGAAAAAAAGGAGTATCTATAAAATCAGAAGAAAAGAAAAAAAATGTAAAATTTCTAGGATATAAATATACTCAAAAAGAGGCAGAAGAGTTAAAAAAAGTTTTTGAAGAATATAAAAAAAGAAATAATTTAAATACAACACAAGCACTGCAAAAACTAATTCTTGAAAAAAAAGAAATAACTTAGAAAACAAAAAAACTACAGCAACTTAAATTAGACGTGGAATTTTTTGATTTATGTAGCAAATTTAAATTTTGAAAACATTTTATATCTAGAAAAAAATGGATAGTTTTAAAAATTTGACAGTTATATGGGGGCAATTTGGGGGCAATATAAGTTTGAAAGGTATATTTTATATAAAATATGTAATTAAAACATAATATAAATACTGAAAAATAAGGTGTTTATACTATAATAACTTCCATATCATTGTGGCTGCATATTTGCTGCGATGGATCAGGGGATTGACTTGAATGAGTATAAATAGGAACAGGAGAGATTAAAAAATTTAATTTGTTAAAAAATGGTGTGAAAATTAAAAATTTGCCTTGAAAAATAAACGGAAATATAGTATAATTTACTTAAGAAAATAATTAACAAAATTAGGTATTAAAAAATAGACCTTAAAGGAGCGAGAAGCCTAAATCTTCCTAAACGTAAGTTAGGTATTAAAAAATAGGCACGAATAGGAGCGAGAAGTCTAAATCTCCCTAAATGTAAATTTTAGGTATTAAAAAATAGGCACGAATAGGAGCGAGAAGTCTAAATCTCCCTAATTTTGTTTATTTTAGTTATAAAGTATTTTTAAAAGACGGTATAAATACAAAATATCGTCTTTTATTATTATAAAAGGAGGTTAATTATGAGAAAGAAAAAAGGAGAGGAGCTATATTTTGTAACTTTAACTTCTAGTTATTTGTCATACTTAGGTAGTTATGAAAGTAAAGTGTCAAAAAAAACAGACAGGCCTTTTATTGGAGTTATATTAAAAGTTGAAAATAGAGAATATTTTGCTCCGTTATCTTCTCCTAAAGAGAAACACAAAAAAATGAGAGAAACTATGGATATTATAAAAATAAAAAATGGAAAGTTGGGAGTAATAAATCTTAATAATATGATACCAGTTTTAAATCATTATAAATCAATGGTTAAAGTCAATTTGAGCATGTTGAAAAAAAGTGATAATATTAATGATAAAAAATATTATTTACTGTTAGACAAACAACTAAAATTTTGTAATGAAATCCATCAAGAAATTTTTGAAAAAGCTCAAATATTATATGATACATTTTCAAAAGATTTTTCAGAGTTAACAAAAATTGAAAGAAAAATGTATGGAAGAGTAAATAACTTTAAAATGCTGGAGCAGGCTTCAAAAGAATTTGAGAAGGAATACATAACAGAATCACTTTAAAATCGAATTTAGAAAATAATTAATTTAATAGGTTGATATTAAATAAATTTTGAATAAATAAAAAATATTTAATTGGAAATAAAATAACGAGAACGAGGATTTGGAAAATGAGAATTTTGATTGTAGAAGATGAGAGAATGATAAATGATATTATAGCTAGAACATTAAAAAAGGAAAATTACAGTGTTGATAGCTGTTTTGATGGAGAAGAAGCGTTAGATTATATTTTTTCTACGGAGTATGATGTGCTGATATTAGATATAATGTTGCCTAAACTTGATGGGTTTGAAGTATTGAAGAGAATACGGAATAAAGGGATACAGACACCAGTTTTATTTCTGACTGCGAGAGAAAGTGTTCAGGATAGGGTGAAAGGGCTGGATTATGGGGCTGATGATTATTTGGTAAAGCCGTTTGACTTTGAAGAGCTGCTTGCACGTATCCGTGTAATTCTTAGGAAAAATAGCATAAAGTCTGATTCGATGGGAAATGTTTTTAAAATAGCAAATCTTACAGTTGACTGCAATATGCATACGGTATTTCGAGATAAGCAAAGAATAAAATTGTCACCAAAAGAATTTTCAATATTGGAATATATGATAAGAAACAAAAAAAGAGTTATTTCCAAAGAAAAAATTGAGCAGCATATTTATGATTTTGACTCTGAAAGAAATAGTAATGTGATTGAAGTGCATATAAGGCTGTTAAGAAAAAAAATTGATACGGATTTTACACCTAAATTAATCCATACGATAAGAGGTGTAGGATATGTCTTGAAGGAAGAAAATGAATAATAATATCATTAGTAAGAGAAATAAAAAAATTAATTATAATAAAAAAAGAATTTCGATAAAAACAAAAATTACATTATGGTATACAAGTATGATAGTTATAATTGTGTTATGTTTTTTGGGGGCTATGTTTTATATCGGTTCCATAGCCGTAAAAAATTCTGTTTATAAAAGGCTTAAAACGACGGTGGAAAAAATAAATCGGAATATTGAATTTAAAGATGGGGAGTTAATGATTGAGAATAACCTTAGCGTTATAACTGATGATATTTTTATTTCAATTTATGATAAAAATCTTGATTTTATATATGGTAATACAAATATTGATTTGGAAGTTTCAAAAAATCCTACTGAAAGCAATAAATTAAAGATAGTAAAACAGGCTAATTCAAATTCTAAATGGTATGTTTATGACATAAGAAAAAATCTTGATGGACATGGAGAAATATTGATTAGGGGAATTACGCCATTTTCCAGCCTTGAAAAAAATATAGAACTTATTATTTTAATATTTATCGTAATATTTCCGTTTTTAATAATTGTCTCCATTTTAAGTGGAAAATTTATAACAAAAAAATCTTTCAGTCCTATTGAGCAAATAGTTAAAACGGTTAATAAAATTTCAAAGGGAGACGATCTTTCCCAAAGAATTAATTTACAAAATGGAGAAAGAGAAATATATGATTTGGCTGAAACTTTTGATCAGATGTTTAATCGCTTGCAGGAGGCATTTGACAGGGAGGCTCAGTTTACGTCGGACGTTGCTCATGAATTAAGGACTCCGCTTTCGGCAATTCGTATGCAAAGTGAATACAGCTTGAAATATGTGAATTTAAATGAAGAAACAGAGAATATACTAAAAAACATTTTGGAAAAATCTAAAAAAATGTCAATTTTAATTTCTGAATTGCTTATGCTTGCCAGAATGGATAAAAAAAATCAGAGACTTAATATCAAAAATGAGAATTTGAATGAAATTATCCAGTTAGTTATTGAAATAGAAAATAATTATGCTAAAGAGAAAAATATTAAAATTATTTATAATGAAAAAAATGATATTTTTGCAGATGTTGACAAGGATATGCTTACACGGGTTTTTATTAACATTGTTTCAAATGCGATTACTTATGGAAATGAAAATGGAACAATAAAAATAACTTTAAATAAAATAGAAAATGAATCTGGAAATACTGATTTGCAAAATTCAAATAAAATAAAATGTGAGATTATTGATGATGGAATTGGAATTTCAAGTGAGCATATCAATAAAATATGGAATCGGTTTTATCAGGTTGATTCTTCCCGTTCCAACGATAATTCAGGACTTGGGCTTTCTATTGTAAAATGGATAATTGAAGAGCATAAAGGGACAATTATGGTAGAAAGTGAATTAGGGAAAGGGACAATTTTTACTTTTTATTTGCCTGAAAAAATTTTGTAATATAGAATTAAAGAAATTATTTTGATTAATATTAATATAGATTTATTTATAGAAAGGAAAAAAATGAAAACATTAAAAAAAAGAGTAAAGCCGTTTCTAATTTTAGCAATGCTTCCTGCTGCATCTGGTATAAATTTGTATTCTTCAGAAATAACGACTATAACAATAAGAAACAATAGAGTGAAAATAAATTTGGAAAGAGCCAAAAAAATTGTTTTTGAACATTCTAAAATACATTCAAATAATGCAAAATTGACAAAACTTATTTTAGAAAAAGAAAATAAAAAATATGTTTATGCAATTGAATTTTATTATAAAAATAAAAGATATAGATATAATGTTGATGCAAATACAGGAAAAGTAATCACATATAGTTCTACTGAAAGACTTATATCTGATTCTCGTTGGGGCGTTGGAAAAGATATAACATTCCAAGCGAAAAATGCACCAGCAGTAGCACCGTCACCATCACCAATAGAACAAAAGACTGAACGTGATGAATATGCTGATATGCAAAGTATGATGGAATATAGTAAAAGAATAACTGAGGAAGAAAGTTATGATAGAGCTAAATACAACTTTAGTAGGAAAGAAAAAAATGTAGAAAATATCATTTTAGAGCAATTGAAGAAAAATGTTTATGATGATCTGAATTATGCTTCATTTGAGGAAATTATTCTTGTAAATGCTGAAAAATCAATCTATAAAGGTACAATAAAAGCCAATTATATAGAATATGATTTTAAAATTAATTTATCTACAGGTGAAATTTTAAAATGGAAATTAAAAAAATAGAATCTAAAAAAGTAAAAATTTTCAGTTAAATTTAAGGTTAATTTGCTAAAATACACTTGAATCTTTTTAAACTTAAATATATCATAACTTTTGATACAAATTTTAAAACAGTATTGTTATGATAAGAAAGTAGGAGAACTATGAAAAAGAAATCAAGAAAATTATCTGTATTAGTTATGACAGGATTAACACTTTATGCTGCAAACGGATTTTCTATACCAGCAATAAAAAAAGATTATACTTGTCCGATAGGAAAAGAAAAGTTTAGCAGCATTGATGATTCGCCACAATGTCCGACTAACAAATTTGTAATGTTCAAGAATGAATTTACAAAAGAAGAATTGGAAAAATATGAAAAAATAATAAATTCAAAAGAATACAAGGCTATTCCTAAAAATTTGCCTAAAGAATATTATTTAGGGAGATTTTATGAAATGGCAGGAGGATTTTCAGACAAGGAAATAGGCGAAACGTATTATAAAGCATATATAGCACAAATTAATGAGAATTTTGAAAATACTAATACTTTAAAGGAAAGTTTGGCAAAAGGGATAAGTTATCTTGAAAAATCTTTGCCTATGGAAAATAAAACCGAATTTCCTTGGAAGCTAGCTTATTTATATATTAGTAACAAAGAATTTGATAAAGCAAATGCCTTAGTGGAAAAACAGGATAAGAACGTTCATTTGGAAAGAATAGCAAATTTTTACTACACTCTCTCTGATATAGAAAAATCTCAAATAAACTATTATGGTTATGACTATATGGATTTTAATAAGGAAAGTATTGATAAAAAAACAAAAAAAGAATTTAGAGAAAAAGCGTTGTATTACTTACAGGATGTAATTAAGAAAAATAAAGGACGTTATTCAGAGAAAGAACTTTTCAGACTGGTAGATTTATACAAATCTTTAGGAAATGAAAAGGCAATTGACGAGGTATTTTCTAAAGCACCATCAGAATACTGGAGTCTGATGGTGTCATACTATTTAGACGAGCCTGTAAGAAGTATTGGTGATGTCTATGATGAAAAAAAATTAGCAACGGAAGATAATTTGAAAAAAGCACTAAGCTATGCTGACAAATTAGTAAAAATGATTTCTAAAAATAATAATGCTGACAAAATTCAATATAATTTATCTATAATTTTAAAAGCTGAAGCTGAACGTCGTTTAGGAAAATTTGAAGAAGCATCAAAAACTTTAAGTAAAATAAATTTAGCAGATGTTAAAGATACGCTTTATGATTATGATTTTAAAATTCTTAAAGAAAGAATAAATAAGAAAGACATTAGTGTAAGACAATATATTCCAGAACCAATTAGGTATTAATATTAGAAATTTTTTCATTTCATTATATTGTAAATTTCTTAAAAATTTTCAGTTAATTTTAAGGTTCGTTTGATAAAATACACTTATCAAAGGGAAAGGAGTTGATATGAAAAGGAAAAAAAGAAATTTATCTGCACTAATTACAGCAGGATTGATAGTATGTGCTTCAAATTCTTTTTCCATAAGAATAGTAACTAAAGAGTATACTTGTCCAATAGGAAATGAAAAGTTTACAGCTGGTATAAGTTTGCCGCAGCAATGTCCAGAAAATAAATTTGTAATGTTTAAAGAAAATTTTACAAAAGAGGAATTGAAAAAATATGAAAAAATAATAAACTCAAAAGAATATAAAGCTATTCCTCAAAATTCTCCTAAAGAGTATTATTTAGGGAGATTTTATGAAATGGCAGGAGAATTTTCAGATAAAGAAATAGGGGAAGCATATTATAAATCATATATTGAACACATTAATAGAAATGTTCAGAATAATGATACTTTAAAGGAGAGTCTGATAAAAGGGATAGATTATCTTGAAAAATCTTTATCTTCAGGAAAAAAAGATGGTTTTCCATCGAGTTTAGCTTACTTGTATATCAGTAACAGGGAATACGATAAAGCAAATGCTCTGATAGAAAAACAGGATAAAAATATTTATTTAGAAAAGATAACTGATTTTTATTATAGCGTTTCCAGTTTGCAGAAGACTGAAAGTGGTTATCGTTATAAATATTATAATGAAATCGGTATTGATGAGAAAGCAAAGAAAATTTTTAGGGAAAAGGCATTGAATTATTTACAGGCAGTAATTAGAAAAAGTAATGGACAGTATTCGGGACAGGAGCTTTTAAGGCAAGCAGAATTGTATAGTTCTTTAGGTAATAAAAAAGCTATAGATGAGTTATTTCCTAAAGCACAGCCAAAACATTGGAAGTTGATTATTTTACATTATTTGGATGAACATGGAGGAATTATTGGCGAAGTTTATGATAAAAATAATTTAGCAACAGAAGCTGATTTGAAAAATGCTCTAAGTTATGCTGACAGATTAGAAAAGATGACCTATAAATCATTTAAAGAGAATATTAACATGGAAATGAAAAATATTAAAAGAAATGATTATCTTGAAGCTGCATTTTTGAAAGCTGAAACTGAACGTCGTTTGGGAAAATTTGAAGAAGCATTAAAAACTCTGAGCAAAATAGATGTAGCAGATATAAAAGATACTGTTTTTAACAATGATTTGGAAAAACTTAAAGAACTGATAGGAAAAAGAGACAATAGTGTAAAACAATATATTCCAGGTCGAATTATATATTAGTTTAAATAAAAAAGTTATAAAATTAAAATTTAAAGGAGAGATGATTTTTATGAAAAAGTTTTTTAGTAGAAAGATTGAAACTTTTATTCTTTTGCTATTATGTGCTAGTTTTTTAAGTGCCGCACCTGTAAAAAGTGAGGAAGAAGCAGTAAAAACTGTGAAAAAATCTATAATTAAGCATAACCTTGGTGGTAAATTAGGAACAAAGTGTATGAAATTTTACATTGATGAAACTGCGGAAGATTTTCAGGTTGATGTACGTAGTGATAACGAAAAATGTGGAGGAGATCCTAGAGTTGAACCTCGTATGTTCAGTTACACTGTAAATAAAAAAACTGGTAAACTTAAAACAGACAGTTTTGAATATGCAAAGGAAAAAGGAATTGACTGGGAAGGCGATTATCTGTCTATAGATTAGCGATGCAGAAAATATGGTTAATTAAAACTTAAAGGAGAGATGATTTTTATGAAAAAATTAGTTTTAACAGGATTGCTTGTATTAAGTGCAATGGCATTTGCAGCAAAAATTACTACAACAGGAAAAAGCTGGGAGAAAATTGAAAAAGAAAATAAAGTTCCCGAACAGGAAATCAGCATAATGAATTTTAGCTGGTTGGATAAAAAAGATGGTGTAGAGGGTGTATATAACACATATAGCTTTAAAATAGGGAAATTAGAATCTGATAAAAATAATAACTTTTATCTATCATCATATTATGATGAAAAACCTGAAAATGGTCTTCCGTTAGTATCAGATTTTAATAATATCAAAAATTTAAATGGTTTTACCATTAAAGAAAGTCTTGATGAAAATTTTGAAGCTTATGTTTCATATTATAAAATAAGAAAAACAGCTGTAAAAGGAATCTATTACATAGACAACTATATTGGTCAAGATGGGAAAAAACATCCTAAATTGTACTTTGGATTTGATGAAAAAACTAAAAAGGTTGTAATTACTGATAAAAATGGTAATATAAAGAATGTATTGGAATATTATCCAGCAGGTTAATTATAAAATTAATATTTAAAAAAAATATAAACGAAAGCAAGGGATAAAAAATGCTAAAAAAAATAGGAATAGCAATGTTAATTATAGCAAGTTTAGGAATTGCAGCTGCAACAAATGAATCAAAACAAATTAAATTCCATAAAACATTTAAAGAAAGTAATCAGGTAAATAAAAATTTAAGCAATGAAGATAAAGAAATAATAAATATAGCAATAAACTTTGCAAATGAATATATACAATTAAAAAACCCTGATGAGTTCGATAAATGGTTTGCAAAAGCTCCAATTACAGAAAAATTTAGAAAGGAATATTTTAGAAAAGAAAAATATATAGATTTAAAGGAAAAAGAATTGTATGCAGTAACAAGTGAATCATCTAAAGAAAAATTAACTCCTACTGAAAAGAAATTTTTAAAAGAAAATAACGATATATATTCCTATTATCAATACGATCCTTTATTGGGATTAGAAATAGAAGATTTAGCACAGGAAAGTGAATTTTTATTGAAAGAATATGATCCCAAATCTAAAACAGTTTATTTAAAAGATAAGTATGAGGAAGAATTTGTTATTGATGGTAGAAAAAATTATCAAGGTGGAACAGAAATAATATTAAAACTTGTAAAACAAAATGGAAAATGGTTAATTGATGAATCAAAAATAAAATAATTTAAGAAAGATAAAGGAGAACTAATTATGAAAAAAGTATTATTATTTATGATGTTGCTATTATCAGCAATAGTATTTGGAGAAAAAGTTACAAATAAAATTAATTTTGAAATTTCTCCAAAAGAATTGAGAAATATTGTGAAAAGTGAACCGTTGTCAAATTCACACGATAATGGTAGTTATGCTGTTTATTATTATGCAAATGTAGAGGATCCGTTAGGTGTAAAAAGACAATTTAACAGCTTTGCTTTTTCTGAAAATAAGTTGTATTCAACAATCTTTGATTCAGTAACAACAGATGAGGAACATGCAAAAATAATTGAAGCTTATAAAAAAAATATAAATAAGATTTCTAAAGAAAAAATGAATATAAAAGAGCGTAAAGGAGCTTTATTATTATATAATTCAAAAAAAATAATCGAAATATATAGAGTAGTAGACCATACATTTATAAATGTTGCTCTTTATAGTGCTGGAAAATTAAACAATAGTTTGAAAAATTATGAATAAATATAAAAAATGAAAGCGAGTGGTAAAAATGTTAAAAAAAGTAGGAATAGCTATGTTAATAGTAGCAAGTTTAGGAATGGCGGTTACAAGAAATAAATCAAAAGTAGGTAAAGTTCAAAAAACAGTTAAAGAAAGTAATCAGGTAAATACAAAATTAAGTAGTGAGGATAAAGAAGCGATAAATACAGCAATAAACTTTATGAATGAATATATAGAAATTAGAGATCCTGATGAGCTTGATAAATGGCTTGCAAAAGCTCCAATTACAGAAAAATTCAGAAAAGAATACCGAAGAAGAGAAAAATATATAGAATTAAGTCAAAAATCACTTGAAGGAAAATTATCTCCTGCTGATGAGAAATTTTTAAAAGAAAATGACGATATTCATTATGAGTATGATGCCTTATTAGGAGCAGGAATAATAGATATAAGAGAAGAAAGTGGATTTCAATTGAAAAAATATGATTCTAAGTCTAAAACAGTTTACTTAAAAGATAAATACGAAGAAGATTTTGTTGTTGATGGTAGAAAAGGTCATCAAGGTGGAACAGAGATAACATTAAAACTTGTAAAACAAAATGGAAAATGGTTAATTGATGACTCAAAATAAATTGGACAAAGAAACGAATGACATAATAAAATAACAATTCATTGAAATAAAAATAGGGATTACTGTAATTTAAAGAAATCCCTATTTTTTTATGAATAAATTTATTAAACCTATTGAATTTATTTAACATTCAAAGTGTTCGGTGATATGTTAAAAATTAAATTTCCAAAAATTCCTTCTCAAATTCATCTTCCGTAAGCACCCGAACGCCCAATTTTTCAGCTTTTTCCAGTTTACTTCCAGCCTTTTCTCCAGCGATTAGAAAATCTAGATTTTTTGAAACTGCTGACAGATAATTTCCGCCTTTGGACAGGATAATATCTTTTATGTCGTTTCGTTTGTATTTTTGCAGTTTTCCAGTTGCAAGGAAGTTTTTGTCTTTTATTGGATTATCTGCTATTTCTTCTGAATTAGTTTCATCAACGGCAAACTGCAATCCTATATTTTTTAAATCTATGATAATTTTCCAGTTATTTTCATCATTTAAGAAAGTATTTACAGCAATTGCCACTTTGTCGCCAATACCTTTTACAGCCAGTAAATTTTCGATTGACTGATTTTTCAGATTTTCAATATTTTTAAAAGTTTTTGTTAAAAGGTTCGCATTGAATTTTCCAACAAAAGGAATTCCAAGTGCGTAGAGAACTTTTGAAAAATCACGATTTTTACTGGACTCGATGCTATTTATCAAGTTGTCTACGCTTTTTTGTCCCATTTTTTCCAGATTTTCCAATTCTTTACGGTATTTTTCCAACGAATAAATATCGACTATTGTTTTTATTTTTCCTAATTCAATAAATTTTTCGACAATTTTGTCACCAAGTCCAGAAATATTCATTGCATCACGAGAAACGAAATAGGCAATTTGGCGTTTAACTTTTTCGGGGCAAAGTGGATTGTGGCATTTTAAGGCGACAAGTCCTTCTTCGTGTGCAAGCTCGCTATTGCAGACAGGACAATTTGTTGGCTCCTGAATTTCAATTTCTTGTCCAGTCCTATCGTCAAACACAACATTTACAACTTGCGGAATAATTTCTGCCGCCTTTTCTACAATGACATTATCGCCAATTTTTATATCTTTTCTGCGAATTTCATCAAAGTTATGTAAACTTGCTCTTTTCACAACAGAACCTGATAAATTCACGGCTTCAAGTTCAGCAACAGGAGTGATTACACCAGTTCTTCCAACTTGAAAAGTTACGTCCATTAATTTAGTTTTTACTTGTTCAGCAGGAAACTTGTAGGCAATTGCCCATCGTGGGCTTTTAGTTGTGTAGCCAAGTGTTTCGTAAAGTGCAAAATTATTTACTTTTATAACAAGCCCATCTGTTTCATAATCAAGTTTTTTCCTGTCGTTATGCCATTTGTCAATGGATTTTTCCAATTCTTTAAAATCAGTATATTTCTCAAATATTTTTGTTGTTTTAAACCCAAGTTTTTCAATATATTCAATACTTTCCAAATGAGTATTTATCCCGTAATTTTCAGCATTTACAAGATAATAGAGATAGCAGTCAAGCCCACGTTCTGCAACAATTGTCTTATCAAGCTGTCTTATTGTCCCAGAAGCTGCATTTCTAGGATTTGCGAAAACATCTTCTCCATCATCTTCCCGTTCTTGATTTATTCGGTTAAAACTAGAAATTGGCAAAATAATTTCTCCACGAACTTCCAGTGAAACATTTTTTTTCAATTTTTTAGGAATAGTTTTAATTTCCATAATATTTTCAGTTACATCTTCCCCAACTTGCCCATCTCCCCGTGTTACAGCCTGAACAAGCACTCCATTTTCATAAATCAGGCTTATACTAAGCCCATCCAGTTTCAATTCCAGAATATACTCTAGTTCCTTTGAATGCTCCTTAACATTTTCAGATAAAATAATTTTTTTGATTCTTTTATCAAAATCCTCAATTTCAGAAATATTATAAGTATTTGACAGACTAAGCATAGGCACCCGATGTCGTACCTTTGAAAATTTTTCGCTCGCAGTACCCCCAATCTTTTCAGTAGGCGAACTTTCTCCATTCTCCTCGTTTTTCAGCAATTCTGGATATTCCTGCTCAAGCTGTTTTAATTCACGCATTAAAGCATCGTATTCCATATCCGAAATAAGAGGCTTGTCCTCATTATAATAAAGATTGTTATGATATTCGATTTCATTTCTCAATTTTGTATATTTTTCTTGAACATCAGAAAAACTCATATTTTTTTCACTATCTATATTTTCATTTTCGTTATTTTTTTCTTGATTAAATAAATTCACGGTTGCTCCTTTTATAAAATTTGTTTTGTAAATTATATCATTTTTTTTATGATATGAAAAGTTTTTGGAGCAATTAAATCAGAGCTTGAATCCCAAATATTGACAAATTATGAATGGTACAATATAATAATTTTATTTAAGAATAATAGAGTGATTTTTTACTTTTTTCAGAAGAAGTGAAAAAAATTGATTTGTATTTTTTTGTTATAAATTTATAAATTAAAAAAATATAAAAATATTGAAAAAAGATTGCAAAATTGTATTAAAATGAACTGGAGAAAAAGAATATGTTTTAGTATTGGAAAATACTAGAATTAAGAATATCGGAAAATTGAAATGGTGTTTTTGGAGAAATATATAGAAATTGAAAGTGAAAGAAGGATTGATAAATGTGAAAGATGAAAATAATATGGAAATATTTGAGATTAACATTATTAATAATGGAAAAATAGAAAAAAATAAATTATTTTTATCAGAAATTGAAAGAGCAATATATTTTTCAAAAAGTGATAATATTTTTGATTCTGTTCTGGAATTGCGAAAAAAATTAGAATTAAAAAACATTTATTTACTTTGTAATGCTTCGGTTATTAATGTTTATCCTTCTGGAATGCAAAAAGAATTTGGAGGGACAAAGGCGTATAAATTACAAATGGGAAAACAAGCAACTTTAACTGATGTAGTAGATATCTTTGATTATGATAACGAACTAAAAATTGGTAGTGTTAAAGAGCAAGAGGAATTTTATGAAAGTTGGATAGAAAGTTTGAGAAAATAAAATGAAAAAAATCATTGTATTATTATTAATTATATTAGTTATATTTCTTCATTTTAATAATTCAAAAAAAGTAAAAAAAGAAGGATTTTACTCAGTTTCATTTTTTTATTCTGACAATAAAGAAAAGATTTTTGAAGTTGAAGATATTGAAATTGATTATTTTAAAAATATTATTATAAAGTTAAAAAAAATATACAATAAAATGGAATTAAAAAAAATAATAGTGTATTATAAAGATAAAAAAATTGGTGAAATTATTGTAAATGAAAGATTGGGAATTGATAGTTTAAAAGATGCCAAATATATTGATGTTGATAAAAAAGAATTTATTTATTCAATAGATAAAGAAATAACTGACATTTTAGGTTCAAAAAACGAAAAATATAAAATTACCACATCTATCTATATGGAAAAAGGATTTGATTTAGAATTTATAATAGAAAATGAAGGTAAAATAGCTACAATAAAAAAAGAAATTTCAGTTGCTTATAATGAATAATAATTAACATTTTTTATTAATGATTATTCCATATATGAAATTTATTATAGAACAATAAGTTAAGAGCATTATGAGATATTAAAAAATACAGGTAATTTAAAAGGAACAGGAGAAACGTCAACATCACCTAATTTAGGATTTACAGATAGTTATGATGGTATTCAACTAAAATTTTATACAAAGCAAGGAACTATAAATGAAATGGAAAAAATAGGAATAAGATCAGAAGGTAATGTTGTTAAAGATAAATATCCTAATATGCCAATGCCTGAAAAAAGTTCTGGCTGGGGATATAAATTTGTGCGTTTTAAAGAAGAAAAAAGACAAATAAATATACAATTAGGACAAGAAGGAGGGAAAGGATTAGAAATATTTAATCAGAATTTGAAAAATTATGAATTTATAAAGGAGATCAACTATGAAATGGAAGCAAAAAATAATAAACTTTTAAATATAATGATTGAGTTAATGAAAAGTAAAAATAAAAATGAGATAAAAAATAAATTCAATATTAACGATAAAGAAAAAGTAAAAATTATTAAAAAAGGGCTAGAAGAGGCTTATGATGAAAAAGACGAAGATAAGCTTTATTATGTATGTTCAGCAATATGGGAATTTAATTTACATACTGAAGAATGGATAGATATTTTATGCAAATTATCAAAAGAAAATTGGCATAACAAACATGAGGATTTTGCAAGTTATTTTCAAGAAATGAGATTACCAAGAACAATAGACTGTATATATGAACTAGCAACTTCGAATTTTGAAAAATACCGTTGGGATGATAATTTTTCATTAGTGAGAAAATGCTGTTTTGCTTTGGGGGATATTAATACTCCTAAGGCGAAAGAAAAATTGGAATTATTATTACAAAGTGAAGAAGAGACTATAAGAGAACATGCAATGGAGCAGTTGAAGAGATGTGATTTTACAAATAAGGATGTAGAATGAAAGGAATAATTATGAAAAAAGAAGAGGAAAGAAATATTTATGCTGTATTTGATGATAAAACAATAAGAGTTTATCAGGCATATAATAATGAAATAGCAGACGAGGCTTTAAAATTGGGAAAGTTTGGAAGTAAATTCAGTCTTACAAGAATGACCTGGATAAAGCCATCATTTTTATGGATGATGTACAGAAGTGGCTGGGCTACTAAACAAGGACAGGAAAGAATACTGGCAATTGACCTAAAAAGGGAAGGATTTGATGAAATAGTGAGAAATGCTGTACTTTCATCTTTTAGAGAAGTTTCTGATTTATCTAAGGAAGAATGGAAAAATAGACTGGAAAATTCAGAAGTAAGATGTCAATGGGATCCAGACAGGGATATTTATGGCAATCCAATAGGAAGAAGAGCGATACAGCTAGGTATAAAAGGCGAAACTGTGAAAAAATATATAAATGACTGGACTGTAAATATAACTGACATAACTGATAAAGTTATTGAGATGAGAAATAGTATTCAAAATGGAACTTTTTCAGAGTCTATGCTTCCTAAAGAAAAAAAATATATTGTTTAATTATACTTTCAAATAATTGTTGTTGTAAAAGGCAGCAGTTATTTTTTAAATAATTATTGAAATTTAATTAAAAATATAGTATAATAAAATATATATTAATAATTAGTTAATAATTTGTTTTGAAATATGTTCTTAAGTAACTAGATTAACGATTGTTTGTAAATTTTATAAATTAAGATAGCTAATAATGTTTGAGGATAGATTTGCAAAATGGATTATTGAATAAATCTAAAAGGAATAATTGAGGTGGTAAAATGAGCAGTGAAAGTGTAAGTGCTGAAAATATGTATGAGGGGAAAAATATTGGAATTGTATTGGACGAGAAAAATCTGGATAATTTCGTGATTCGGGAATTTGTGCTGAATGAGAATATTAATGAACATCAGAAACTGGAAATGCAGCTGGAGATGGATGATGAGCAAAGGAAGAATTTGGAAAGAACTATTGAAAAGGAAGGTGTTGAAATTGTAATTGAACTTGCAGAGGCAAGCGAGAATGTCAAAAGGAAAGTTTTTAGTGGAATTGTTGATTATTTTGAGATACTGGATTATGGGAGTTATGGGTGCAGGATTTTGATGAAGGCGTTTTCTAAAAGTGTGCTTTTTGACAGGAAAAATGAGAAAAAGTATCGGGTTTTTCAGGATAGGAATTTAATGTTTTCAGATATAATTGATGAGATTAATAAGGATTATGCTGAGAAAAAGCTGGAAATAAAGTATTCTGATATTGCGAAAAAGCAGATTGGTACTCTTATTGTCCAGTTCGATGAAACGGATTGGGAGTTTTTAGTGAGGCTTGCAAGTCAACTGAAAACTGGGATGTTTGTGGTTGAGCAGGGGATAATATTGTTTGGAATGGTGGAAATGGGGGAAGTTAAGAAGGAAAATAAATATTTTTCAGATTATTCGCTTGTGAGAGATTATAAAAATCTGTATTATAAGGTGCAGTCGAATAAAGTGATAAATTTGGGAGATACTGTTTCTATTTCTGAACATTCTAATGAAAATGAGAAAGACTATGGCAATAAAGGAAATTTTTCTGTTCTGAAAACAAAAATATTTTTGAAGGATTTTGTTTTGAAAAGTGAATTTTTGGCAACGGATATGAGCAGTTATCATATATTTAGGAAGTATAATGAAAAAATTAGAGGGTGCAGGATTGAAGCTAAAGTTGAGCGGGTGTTTGAAGATGGTGGAATTGCGAAAATGGAAGTCAAATTTGGAGAGGGGCTGAAAAAAATTGTTCAGGAAAGAAGCAATGATAAAAGTAATGATAAAGCTTATGATGATTATGGGATAAAAAGATTTCCGCTTAGTTATCAGACTTTCTATTCGCAGACAAATACTGGATTTTTCTGCACTCCCGAAGTAAATGATACTGTGGAAGTTTATTTTCCAAATGAAGACGAACGATTTGCAAAAGTGTCGTGGGCAATAAACAATAAAGGAAATGGAAGGTTTAGCGATTATACAAAAAGGAATTTTCAGGTTAATCAGAGTGATTTTAATTTTAGCTTGAATTTAAATACTTTTGAAGTGAAAACGGCTGAAAAATATAGTGTGGAATCGCCAAATATAATTGAAAATGCAGATAATTTTGTAAATAAGGCGAATCAGAATATGATAGTGGCTTCGAATAATTATTTAGGTATAGAGTCAATCGGGAATGCTGATTTTTATGGTTCTAAGATAAATATTATTGGGAAAGAGAAGGAAATAACGATGGAATCGTTAAGTTCAGATGTAAGAATTAAAGGGAAAAAAGTTCACAGTAATTAATAGTAGTTAGTAATAAAAAATACAGGAGAATAATAAGATTAGTTAAAACTTACTGTTCTTCCTGTATTGAAAAGATTTTAGTATAATTTATTTTTTTCTTTTGTTTCTTATAAATTGTATAAAAGCTATAATTTCCTGTTTTTCTGTATCTGTATAGTTTTGAGACTTTAGGATATATTCGTCTAAATCGTCATCTGGGATTAAATCAGTTTGCCGATTCAAGAAATAACTTGTGATTGCTCCTGTAATCATTCCAAAAGTTCCCATTCCAATGAGTATCAGAAAAATGGCAATTATTCTTCCGATAAATGTGTGTGGGTAGACATCTCCATAGCCAACGGTAGTCGCAGTTACAAATGCCCACCATAAGCCATTAAAATAAGACAGTTTTTCGACATAGGAAACTATCAGGGCAGATACTACGATTCCTAGTGCTGCAAAAATTAATAAATAGATTAATCCGTTTGACTTTAAAATTCTTTTTATTTTTTTATAGAATTTTTTTACAGCTAAATAAGTTTTTGTTAGTTTTAAATGTTTAAAAACTCTGGCAAAACGTCTTATTTTAAAAATTCTGAATAGTCTAAAAATAGAATAATACGGAATAATTGAGATTAAATCAGGAATATTATTTTCAATAAAGTCCAGCTTGTTATCTGAATGTGTAAAACGGATAAAATAATCAGCTGCAAAAATCAGATAAATTGATACATCAATAAATTCAAGGACTGGATTGTTAAAAATATTAATATCACCGTGTAAGTCTAAGATTGTAGTGACAAAGCTGTATAATGCCAAGAAAATAAAAATAACCTGATAACTTATCCTAAATCTTTTGTTTTTGTGTAAATCTTCAATTTTCTTTTTCATAAAAATACCTATTTTATTTAATAACTTTTCTGTATGTTACCAATAACGGATTCCAAACACTTGCATTTGTTGGAGAATATGCAAAGTCAATTTCTATGAATTTTTCAATAGGTGTTTCAAGAGCAATAATGATAGCCATTTGATCAACAAATTGTGCAACTGCTTCTTTTCCAACCATTGCCCCACCAAGAACAATTTTTTTATCTTTATCGTAAATAATTTCGGCACTTGCAGGAACAGAGTCTTCAAAGCCAGAATTTTTGTACATTGCTTTCATTGAAACTACATCGGCATTGTATCCTAATTGCAGGGCCTCTTTTAGGGAAAGTCCAGTTTGTGCCAGCTTTACGTCATAAAATGAAGTTGCAAAAGAACGGATTAGCCCTTTCCAGCTCACATTTTTTCCAGACAGGTGTTTTGCAAGGAACATTCCGTGCTTGTTTGCCACATCTCCAAATGGAGCGTATAAATTTCTGTTTGTTTTGTAATATTTGTTAAAAATACAATCTCCAATTGCATAGACATCTTTAATATTTGTTTCAAATTTATCATTTACAGCAATTTTTCCAGAATCAGTTTTTAATTCTTTAGGCAAGAAATCAATGTTTGGGGTAATCCCAATGCTAAACAATGCAATATCAAAATCTACAGTTTCGCCGTTATCCAATTTTACTGATTTTGCAACATTATTTTCAGAAATTATTTCTGAAACGCCTGAATTTAGTTTTAACATAACATCATTCTTTTCTATTTCCTTATAAATTCTTTTTTTCAAATTTTCAGAAACATTTGGAAAAATTTGATCGGCTTTTTCAATCAATGTAACATTTAATCCATTTTTTCTAAACGATTCCGCCATTTCAAGCCCAATGAATCCAGCTCCTACAACAACTGCTTTTTTCAATCTTGATTTATTTTCATTAAGATAATCTTTTATTTTAAAGGCATGTTCTGCATGAGATAAAGTGAACACATTTTCCAAATCTTTTGAATATCCAGCAATATTTGGTACAAATGATTTTGCTCCGACGGCAATAACCAGTTTATCATAAAAAATTATTCCATTAATTTCGTCGCCTTTTACTGTTACAGTTTTATTTTGAAAATTTATTTCTGTAACTTCGTGATGAATTTTTACGTTAACTCCACGCTTTATAAAATCTTCGGGTGTTCCGTGCAGAACATCACTTTTCTTCAATTCATCAGCAATGAAATAAGGTGTTGGACATCCTGCCCAAGCCACATAAGATGATTTTTCAAATAAAATAATTTCATCTTCAGGATTTGCCTTTTTATATTGAGTCGAAAACATCATTCCGGCTGCTCCGCCTCCAATTACAACTATTTTCATAATATTTTTGTATGATAATTTATAAAATCATACACTCCTTTCATTTCTTGTTATTCTTACTTTTGATTCATTTTGTTAAATAAATATCTAAGTCTGCTTGCCACCATATTTATACCGACTTTATTGTCTTTCCCACGAGGAATTATAACGTCAGCATATCTTTTGGAAGGCTCAACAAATTCCAGATGCATCGGTTTTACAGTATTTATATATTGATTTTTTATGCTTTCAAAACTTCTTGCCCGCTCGTTCAGATCCCGCTCAATTCTTCTAAGCAACCTTTCATCATCATCAGTATCAACAAAAATTTTTGTATCAAAAAGACTTCTGATTTTTGACATTGCAAGCACCAAGATCCCTTCAACAATAATTATATTTGCAGGTTCGATATGCTGAGTTTCATCAACCCTGTTATGAATCTGAAAATCATAAATAGGCTTTTCAATAGATTTTCCATCCTTCAATGCCAGTATATGCTTTTCCAGTAAGTCAAAATCAATCGAATCTGGATGATCATAGTTTAATGCAGTCCGTTCTTCATAAGTCAAGTGATCATTCCTTTTGTAATAAGAATCCTGTTCCAGCAAAATCGCATGAATTCCTGTTTTTTCCAAATTTTTGATTATAGCCTGAGTTACGCTAGTCTTACCAGAGCCAGTCCCTCCAGCAATTCCGACAATTATAGTTTGATAGCTCATAAAAATATTTCCTCCTGAATAGATTTTTGTAATTTTTGAATTTTTTTATAGAAAAGTAATGTATTATTTTTAAATAATTTTAGCATTTTTTTTACAGTTTTACAATGTAGAAGTTTAAAATTTTATATTTTTTAAAAATTAAAAATTTAATAAAAACGTTTGAAAAAAATTTAATTATATGATAAAATTAAAATATAGTTAAATAATTGGAGGGGTTATGAATAGAGAGAATGAAATTTTTGAGAAGGAAATGCTTGGAAAGAGTTTGAGAGAGATGTTTTTTGAGATGAATGTGGAGATGCAGGAGAGGTTTCAGGAAATTAAAAATAAGTTTCTCGAAGCTAGGATTGCTGAAAATTCAGTGAATAAGGATATTTTTGTTGAAACAGTGTTGGTAAAAAAGAAAAATACATTTAAAATGGATGGAGTATTTTTTCCTGTAGTTGACAAAATAGATATTTTTGATGACAGTTATGAGGATATTTATTTGGAAAATGTTTATTTGAACTTGGATTTGCGGAAAATTGATGAGGTTTTGGAAAGAGAGTTTTTGGGTTGGATTGATGTTGATGGGGATAATTATGAGATTAAGGTAAGGATTGTAAAAGATGAGAGATATTCTGATGAAATAAGAAAATTGCATAATTCTTTTGAGCTTAATGGAAAAAGTTGGAAAACTATTAATATGGCACATTTTATGAGGTGTTATAAGATTAAATTGTCTGAGTATGATTTTCAGATTGAAAGGGATGTGCTTGAAAAAATTCAAAGAGGGAAATATGAAATTACTTATGATTTTGAAGAGATTCAGGATAAAGTGCTGAGAGATAGGGAATTACTTTGGAATATTGAAAAAAAGAAGATTATAAGCACTATCTTTGTACGTCCAACAAAAATTGATGTATCCTTTGAATATACAATAAATTTTGAAGACAATGAGCAGATTTTGGTATCAAATCATGAAAATGAGGATATTTTGTGCTGCTATTACAGCAAAAAAAACAAATTAAATATTATTTCAAAGAAAAATACAGGCGATATTTGGGATGTATTTTCAATAAAGCCAATCGAAAAATGCAGAAAAATGCTTGAAATTTACGAGAAAAATGGTGAAAAGCAAGAAAATTATTTTCATTTTACAAATTTTAGAAATGAGAGTTTCATTGATAAAATTCAAAAGAAAAATACGAATACTAGAAGCCGTGCATTTTTGGAAAAATATTTTTTGGAATATGAATTTACAAAGGATGAAATCATACTAAAAGATATTAATTTTACAGAGAATATTGAAGAAAATTTAAATATCTATGACTGTAATGAGAGTTTGAAAAATGAATTTCAAAAAGGGTATTCTGATAAAAAGCCGAAATTGAATCTATTTGTAGAAATAAAGGATTTTGATGAATATTCAGAAGACAAGGTTAGCTTTTTAATCTCAGAAATTCAGAACAATTATAACGAATTTGAATGCAGGGGGTACCTGTATGGCGAATAAAAATAAAAAAGGCTACAAATATATATGGGCAGTTCCTCTGAATATGCAATTTGAACTGGAAAATAGTGTTTCAGCATATATTGAGGTAAATGCAGATTTTTTGAATAATGAAATTGGTAAAAAGAAAGCTGTAAAAGTAAATCCGTATGTGAGATTTAATAAAATTTTTACCAGTTTAGTAAATTATTATGATAATTTTTTCGAGTTTGAAAATAAACTGGAAAAAGATACTGAAATTAAAAATCTGACAATGGAGAATGTACCTAAAAAAGAGTCTAAAATAAATGGTTTTAGACGTAGGAACAACATAGTTAAAGAAGAAAAGGAAAATATATCTGTTTTAAGAAATTTTAAGAAAAATATTGAAAATAATGTGATAAATTACTTACGGGAACTTGATTTTGTGAGTGGGACGACAGTGATTGACGTTATTTGTGAAAAAATTTCGGAGGATATAAAAAAGGGAACTTTAGGAATAAACTTAAAACGGCATTTTTCGATTTTGAATAGGGAAGAACAGGGATATGTAGTACTTTTGATTTATAACGAAAAAATTAATGGTGTCAACTGTATGAAAAACTTTAAATTGGGAATAAAGTATTTTTTTCTGGATTCACTTATTTATAGACAAAAATCAGAAAAAAATAAAATAATAGTTTATATAAATAAACCAAAAAATAAAGAAAATGTTGCAAAGATAAAAACTTTGGAATTACTGTTTTTAGAGTTTGGAATGGAATTAAAAGTATTTTGGAAAAATCATTTTGGAGTAGTAAATGTTGATGAAACAGTAAAAATTGATGAAATAGCGGTTTTTTAACAAAATAAAGGGGAAGAAAAAATGAAATATAGATTGAAAATTACAGATGAGGAAAATAAAAAGGAAATAAATGTAAGTGAAGACGAGATTATGGAAGTGAAATATAAAATTGGACTTGCAGAAGATACAAATCTTGCAAACAGCAGAAGCACAGTGGAAATGGAAATAATCGGAAAAATTATTTCAAACTTGGAAAATACAGGAAATAATTTGGAAAATGAGAGCATAAATGATGATTTGTATGAAAAAAATAAAAAGAATATAATAGATTTAGTAGAATGGGCTGAATCCTATCTCGAAAAAAGTGATTACAGAAATTTGGAAATGTTTGTTGATTTGGGTTCAAATAAAAAAATGGATTTGAAATTTACAAATATGTTTGTGTATAATTTTTCGCAGGAAATGAGCATTGAGAAAGGGATAGGGATTTTTAAACTGAAGTTGAGACAAAAATTTCATCAGAAAAATAAATTGGACATAAAATAACACTTAAATTAAAATTTTGTGGTATAATAAAAATGTGGATATTTTTAAATAAACTTAAAAATTATTTGAATTCTAAAAAAATTACAAAATCTATTTTAGGAGGAAAGTACGATGATTATAGATGTTGAATTAAATGAAAGGAAACAAAAACAGTTAAAGGAAGTTTTAGAATACGATAACAACTTTATCAATGACTTAATATCAAAAGAATTAGATAAAATGGAAGAAAATGAACAAATTTCCAAATCAGAAGTAAAAAGAATACTGAAATTATCAGAAAAGGCAAAAAAATTCCCGATGACGTCTCTTGAAGATTTTGGAAAAGAAATGGGATTTTAAGTGAAATATAAAGTATTGTTATCCAAATATGCAGCAAAAAAATTACAAAAGATGGATAAAAATACAAGTAGAAAAATTTATGATTTTCTGAAAAAAATAAATAATTCTGAAAATCCAAGAATTAAAGGGGAGGCTTTGAGCCATAATTTAAAAGGATATTGGAAGTATAAACCATTAAAAAATTACAGGATAATAGTTGAAATACAAGATGATAAATTAATAGTTTTAGCTGTTGAAATAGAGCATAGAAGTAAAGTATATTTGATTTTGAATAAATTAAAAAAATCATTTTTAAAATAAATAATGATAAATTCAAATATTAGGGAGTGAATTTTTATGAATAGAAATATTTTTATTACTGGAGCTACAAGTGGAATTGGGAAGGAAACAGCTTATGCCTTTGCGAAAAATGGGGACAATGTGATTTTGTGTGCTAGAAATGCGGATAAATTGAAGGAGATAAAGGCTGATATTGATAGAAAATATGGGACTAATGCGTATATTTTTGTGCTTGATGTTACAAAGTATAATGATGTTGTGAAATTTAGCAAGAAAATACTGGATGATGTGAAAAAGGTGGATATTCTTGTAAATAATGCAGGGCTTGCCTTGGGGCTGGATAAATTTCAGGATTATGATATTATGGATATTGAACGAATGATAGACACTAATATAAAGGGGCTTTTGTATGTTACAAGACAGATTTTGCCAAGTATGGTTGCAAATGATGAGGGGCACATTATAAATATTGGTTCAACTGCTGGAATTTATGCTTATGCAGGGGCTGCTGTGTATTGTGCGACTAAATCGGCTGTGAAGGTTTTGAGCGATGGAATTAGAATTGATACGATTGATAAAAATATCAAGGTAACGACTGTTCAGCCAGGAATTGTGGAAACTAATTTTAGTAATGTAAGATTTCACGGAAATATGGAGGAGGCTAGAAAGGTTTATGAAGGGATCGAGGCATTAAAGCCAGAAGATATTGCAAATACAATAGTTTATATTGCAAACCAGCCAAAACACGTACAAATTTCAGATATTACAATAATGGCGACAAATCAGGCGACTGGATTTAATATTTATAGAAAAAATCAAAATAAATGATGCCGTGTGATAATGAATTTATTAGCAAGTATTGGCATCTATACGCCTACACAAAAATATAAAAAATACGCTAAACAAATCCATTGACTTTTATAAATAAGTTTAGTATAATAGTTTGTAATTATTTTTTTGAAGTGGAAGTATCGCCTAATGGTATGGCAGCAGCTTGGAAAGCTGTGGGCGGTTAAACGTCTTGTGGGTTCGAGTCCCTCTACTTCCGCCATTTATAAAAATAATTTGACAAATTAGTGAAAATATAGTAAACTAATTAAGATATACGCATAAAATTGGTGGCTAATACCAATGATAGCGATAAATTATTTGGAGGTGAACATAAATGTTTGCAGTAATTAAAACAGGTGGAAAACAGTACAAAGTAGAAGTTGGAACTGTATTAAAAGTTGAAAAATTAGCAGCTGATGTTGATTCAGACATCGAAATTAACGAAGTTCTATTAGTTGGAGAAGGAGATAACGTAACAGTTGGAACTCCAGTTGTAGAAGGAGCTAAAGTTGTAGCTACAGTTAAATCTCATGGAAAAGCTGATAAAAAAATTAACTTTAAATATAACAAAAAAACTTACTACAGAAAAAAAGGGCATAGACAATCTTTTACAGCAATTGAAATTAAATCAATCAATGCTTAATTGTATTTTTTAATATAATTTAGATTGTGAAAGCTGTTGTGGTTTGAATGATAAAAATAGAAATTCAAAGACAAAAAAATAAAATAACATATTTTGAAATAAAAGGACATGCAAATTTTTCAGAATATGGAGAAGATGTAATTTGTGCAGCTGTTTCGTCAGTAGGACAAATGACAGTAAATGGACTTATTGAAACTTTGAAACTTAAGAAAAAACTAAAGTTTACTGAAGAAGATGGGTATATTTCCTGTGATTTAAAAAATTCTGGATTGACTGATGATGAACTAGAAAATGCAGATATTTTGGTTGAATCAATGTATTCGTATTTGAAGGAAGTTGCAAAAAGTTATAGTAATTTTGTGAAACTTAAAGAAATAAAAATATAAATTTTAAGTTCAGAAGTTAAGATTTGAAAAGAATCCAAGAAATAAAATATGAAAAAGAAATCGAGGAGGTTGGAAAATGTTATTAAAATTAAACTTACAGTTATTTGCCTCAAAAAAAGGGCAAGGATCAACTAGAAATGGTAGAGATTCAAACCCTAAATATTTAGGAGTAAAAAAATATGATGGAGAAGCTGTAAAAGCTGGAAACATCATTGTAAGACAAAGAGGAAGTAAATTTTACGCAGGGACTAACGCAAAATTAGGAAAAGATTACACTTTATTCGCGTTAACTGATGGATATGTAAAATTTGAAAAATTCGGAAATGGTAAAAAAAGAGTAAGCATTTACCCTGAAAGAGTAGAAGCGTAGTAATAAAATTGTATAATATATTTTGGAAATACTGTCTTAGAAATAGGATGGTATTTTTTTTATAAAAAATTATAATTAATTTATTTTTTGTTGTAATTTTTATACTATACCTCGTCGTTTGAAAAGAGAAAATTATATTTTATGAATTTTGAATTACGTAATATTTAACAAGATTTCAAAACATCCTTGTTATTAATATATAAATCTACTTTAAAATTGGAGTTGAATTGTATCTTTATTTAAATCTTTTTCAAAATTTTTGTTTCAAGATTAAAATAGAACTATTATGGAATAAATTTATTAATTCAAGATTTAAAAAAAATTATTTTTCTAAAAACTATTTGTGTGTCTTTTTTTTGTGTGATATAATTAGAATACTTTTTTAGAAAATAATATTTAATTTTAATATGTAAAAAAAGTCTATATCACTTAAATCACTATTAAATCAGCTTTTTATATGTATTATAAATCAGTTGTTATTTAAAAGATTTCACTTGGTAATTTATAAATTTAAATTTTAAATTATCAAAATTAAAAAATGAAAAGGAGAATATCAATGTCAAAAACTTTATTACAATTAAAAAAAGACTTAAAAGCCTTTGCCAAAAGATGTAAAGACTTTAAATACACAGATTCTGTATTATTTGCTTTTTTATTGAATGGACTATTAATTTCTTCTGGCAGTTTATATGCAGCGCCAGAAAAAGATTCTGCAATTAACAATCAGATGCAACAAATTAACACGTCAATAAAGCAGATACGAACAGAATTTAAACGTGCGAGAGCAGAAACTGATAAATTAGTCAAAGGAACAAACCTTGAGCTAATTCAGTTGATGGAACAGGGGGATCACGTAACAAAATCACCTTGGAGCAGCTGGCAATACGGAATGAACTATTTTTATAATGACTGGCATGGACATTATAGAGGTAGAGGGGATAAGATAGACAGCTTTATTTACAAAAGAGATGACTCAATCGTAAACAGAAGTAACTATCCAGGAAAAATCGAAACAAAATACGGAGCAACAACATTAGGACTAGTAAGAGAGCCAAATGCCGCAATGGACGTATCGGCAGCACTAACACCCAAGAGTGTAGATAAAGTAGCACCAGCATTTACAGTACAGGGAGCAGGAGGAGGATTTCCGAATTTTGTGACAAGGATAGTGAAAGTTCCAGGAGAACCTGGCGTAGTTAATCCTGTTACCCCAAGAACTTTAATTTTATCATTTACATCTGGTGGAGCAGATCCTACTCATACTCGTTATTCATATTGGATGGATAATAAGGGAGATATTTCAGGAACTTCTGTAGCAAATGGAGAAGTATATAAAACTTATTCAAGCATTACTTCAGGTAATACTTATAATGGAACTTTTTCAGGAACTATACAAACTAACGCATTTAATGGAGCGAGTGTAACTCCAGGAACAGCTGCTGCTCTATATGGTGGAACTTCGCCTAAAAGTAATTATACAAATAGTGAAAATAGTAGCAATTTGTTTTTTAATACATTGACAAACACACCTTATTCATATTTTGGAGATGGAACGAAAATAGCATTAATAACTCCTTCATCATCTTTTCAATCAGGTGCTTACCATAGGGGAACTGTAATTAATTTGGAAACGGAAGGAAGGACAGGAAAAACTTTTAGTGACTTGAATACTGGGCATATAATTACAGCGGATCAATATACTAGAATTCAAAATTATATGAGTAAAAGTAATTTGAATGCAAATACAAATGGACAATTATATCATACAAATAATGGAATTGTAGAAATTGGAGGAACGGAAACACGATATGTTCATACAACTGTTAATGGTGGTAATCAAAGATTAAATATCGTTGAAAATAATGGTAAGATTATAGGAATAAATTACAATCATAATAATGTTACTACAAGTGATAATATTGTTTTTTTTCATTCGCCAGATTTAGCAGGAAATGATGATTATCAACATTTGTATGCTAATTCTAAAAATGGAGAAATTTCTTTATACGGACAGGGTGGAGCAGTAGCCTTATATACAGCAGCTAAAGATTTGTCAACACCTTCTACACTGGAACAAGGCGATGTTTCATTTATAAATGAAGGAACAATAAATTTATATGGTAAAGAAAATGTTGGAGTTGCAATAAATAATGACACATATGGACAAGTAACACCAAATACTAATTTTATTTTATCAAAACCAATTAATATTTATGGAGATAATGCGGTAGGACTTTATAATGCCAACAGTGGTAACGGGACAAGAAATGATAAAAATGAGGCAAGATTTATAATAGGAAATCAATCTCAAAATAAGCTACTAACTTATACTTCTTCAAATTCACTATTAAGTGGAAGTTATACTGCAAACAGTTCTGCTAATGATACAGGATATAGTGATAAATACACTGAAGGAGTTATAGGAATTTATCAAAATGCTACTAAAAATGCACTAGGGACTAATGATATAACATTAAAATCAGCACTTCCTGAATTAACTATGGAGGCTTTTACGAGAAAATCAGTTGGAATATATACTAAAAGTGGAAACGTAGATATAGATCATGGAGCTGTAACAGCAAATAAAGGTAAAATCAGTATGTTAGGTGGGGAAGAGAATGTTGGGTTATATGCTTCTGGTGGAGGAATTTCCTTTAAGGGAGATATAGAAATGGGAGGTTCAGCTTCTACTTTATCAGATGCTATAACAACAGGATATAAAAATACAGCAGTATATGCTACTAATTCAAATAAAGTTACAGTGGAAGGAGATATTACAACTGATAAGAATGGTAAGGAATTAACAGAAAGTACAGTTGTTTATGCTAATGGATCCTCAGAAGTTGTTTTAAATGGAGAGAATGACATTAAACTAAAAGCAGCTTCAAAAACAATAACAAATTCTACTGGTAATAATACTGGAGTTTTTGTTGACGATGCAACAGTAATGTTTGGTGATAATAATAAGGGAACTCCTTCACTTACTGGAACTACAACTGGAAGTAGTACAAAAGGTTCATCAATCACAATTACTAGTGATGATCGTAAATTGGGAACAGCGTTGTATGCTAAAAATGGTGGAATGATAAATGCAATTGGAGATTCGTTAGCTAAAGGGTTAAAAATCACGGTAAAAGATGGAGCTTCGGCAGTAGCATCAGTAGGACAAAATGCAAGTAATAAAGTTTCTCAAATAAATGTTAAATATTCGACAATTAATTATGATGGTGAAGGATTTGCACTTTATACAGATGATAAAGGGAAAATAAATGCAGATGATTCTGAGATTACATTATCAGGAAAAGCTGTAGGATTCGGTATAAGAGGTACTTCCACAGGATATACCTCAAATGTATCGTTATTAAATTCTAAATTTAAAATAACTTCAGACGATGTTATATTAATGAATGTTGTTAATCCAAATGCATTGAAGTTGAGTAATTTTGTTTCAACATTATCAGGAGCTTCAGGCTTAAATGCAAGCAATATTACTACAAATGGTCCAGGAGCGGGAGATAATTATAAATTAGCAGTTGTAGAAGGATTAAATAATGGAAAATCATTTACATTTGATAATAATTTAGATAAAAGTTTAGCAGTAAGCTCTTCTAATTCATCAACAAATGATTATAAATATGTTCGTAATTTCTTGATTCAAAGAAGTATATTAGATGTAAATGCTGATGTCAAAGCTGTATTAAGTACAAGTGATGCGACAACTATAAATGGAGATTTAACAAATTCGTCAGTTATTGGACTTAATATCAGTTCAAGCACTGGGGCTGCAAGTAATGCGGAAACAGGAATTAATGTCAATGGTAAAACTATAACGGTTGACAGAACGGATGCAGGTGCTGGAGCAATCGGGCTATATACAAACTTTGGTAAAATTAATATAAACAGTGGAACTTTGAATGTTGAAACAGATACTGCTAACACTGTGAATGATCAGGCTGTGGGAGTTTATGCTGTAAATGGTTCGGAAGTTAATAATAACAGTGGAAATATTACTGTAGGCGGAAATAACTCAATTGGTATTTTAGGGCTTGCATATAGGGAAGATGCTGCTGGAAATCCAGTATTAAATGAATTTGGAGGAGTAGCTGGTCAAGGAAAGGCAACTGTAAATAATGATGGAAATATAACATTGGGCGGTACTGGTGCCAAAGGTGTATTTGTAAAAAATAATAACAGTGCTTCAAGCATTGCAGACAGTGTTGCTACAAATAAAGCTAATGGTAAAATTACCATGTCTGGAGCTGGATCCGTTGGAATGTATGCTGATAAAGCCACATTAAATAACTATGGAACTATTGATCTAAAAACAGGAAGCAATGCAAAAATTGGTATGTACGGAATCAATAATTCAAATATGACAAACTGGGCAACTGGAAATATTACTGTAGGGAATTCTGTACTTTCATCTGCTTCGGATGTTCCAAATATCGGTATGTATACGGCTGACAGTGTAACGTTGAATAACTATGGAACATTGGATATAAAAGATAGTTCTTATGGAATGTATGGAGAAAATATACATGCTTATGGAACTTCTAAGATTAAAATTGCTCAAAATGGAGTTGGAATATTCTCGAAAGGGACAGCGGGGACAGGAACTGTAACATTGGATTCGGGTTCTGAAATTACAACAAGTGCCAGTGTAAAAGGTAAGGAAGCAGTTGGAGTATTTACAGCGGGAACTAATCCTGTAAATATAAACGATAACGGTTCAAAAATGGATCTTAAGGACTGGACATTTGGATACGTAATAAAAGCTCCTGGAACATTGACTACAAACGCAAGTTCAAATGTAACTATGGATAATGAAACTGTTTATGCTTATTCTGATAATAATTCTTCAGTTATTAAAAACTATACTCCAATAAAAGCGACAGGTAACAGAAACTACGGAATCTACTCTTCTGGAACAGTCGATAACTATGGAAATATGGACTTGAAATCTGGAAATGGAAACGGTAATATAGGTATGTATTCTACAGCTGGAACTGCAACAAACTGGACAACAATTGATGTAGGTAAAACTGATAAGAATACAAAATCATACGGAATAGGAATGGCAACAGGTTATTATGATGGAACTTCATCAAGAAATCAAGGAACTATTATAAATAAAGGCACAATTAATGTAACAGAAGAAAATAGTATAGGAATGTATGCAGTTGGAAAGGGTTCTAAAGCAATTAATGCCGCTGGAGGGATAATTAATCTTAGTGGTAAAAATACAATCGGTATGTACATAGATCAAGAAGCGGAAGGTGAAAACTACGGTACTATTACAGGTAACGGAGATAATTTGAAAGGTGTTGTAGTAGCAAATCAAGGTAAATTTAAAAACTATGGTACAATTCAAATTACCGGAAATAAAGGTATAGGAATTTATACTGATAAAGGTGAAGCGTCTGCTGACGGTATAGACGGGCCTGGAGCGGTAAATACGGGATCATTCAGAAATGTTTATGAGTCACAGCCAACTGATGAAAAAGTTGAAGGAAGTGTAACAATAAAGGTTCCACCAAAGGCAACTACAGTAACAGTTACAATAAATGGAGCAAAAGTTCCAATAACAAAAGTTGATACAAATGTCGCTTCTCCTTCAGCAACTGAAGTAACAGTTACGTCGCCTTCAGGAGTTACAGTATTAGATCTTGCAAAATCAGGACTTATGAATTTCCCTTCAGGTTCTAAAGCAACAAGTGTGGGAATGTATGTTGATACATCTGGAATAAAATATACAAATCCTATTCAAGGATTAAGTAATTTAGCAGGGCTTACAGATATTAACCTATATTTTGGGACAGAAGCTGCAAGATATACGAATGCTAAAGCTATAGAATTGGGAGATAATATAATAAAACCATATAACGATGCACTTGCAAACGTAGTTACAACTGGAACAGTATTAAATACTAATTCAAGCAGCCTTACATGGTTAGCAATACCAACAAAATCAGCGGTTACAGGATTGTATGATAAAGTATATCTGGTTAAAATTCCATATACAGATTTTGTAAGTAAAAAGGATCCTAATACTTATAATTTCTTAAATGGGTTGGAACAAAGATACGGTGTTGAAGGGCTTGGTACGAGAGAAAAGGAATTGTTTAATAAATTAAATGATCTTGGAAAAGGTGAACAACATATCTTTACACAGGCTGTAGATGAAATGAAAGGACATCAGTATGCAAATGTTCAACAAAGAATCAATGCCACTGGAAATACTTTGGATAATGAATTTGGATATTTAAGAAATGAATGGAGAAATCCGTCTAAACAAAATAACAAAATTAAGGTATTTGGTACGAGAGATGAATACAATACTGATACAGCGGGAATAATTGATTATAAGAGCAATGCTTATGGTGTAGCCTATGTTCATGAAGATGAAAAAATTAAGATGGGTAACTCAAGCGGATGGTACGCAGGAGCTGTAACAAACAGATTCAGATTTAAAGACTTAGGAAAATCAAAAGAAGATCAGACAATGATTAAACTCGGAATATTCAAGACAATGTCGCCAAAAACTGATCATAACGGAGCATTGCAATGGACAATTGCTGGAGATGTCTTTACTGGGGTTAATAGTATGAAACGTAAATTCTGGATAGTGGATGATGTGTTTGAAGCGAAATCTACTTATCATTCTTATGGTGCTGCTCTTAAAAATGAGTTAGGCTATGATATAAGATTAAGTGAAAGAACACATTTACGTCCATTTGGATCAGTAAAAATGGAATATGGAAGATTTAACAGCATAAAAGAAGACAGTGGACAAATGAGATTGAAAGTAAAAGGAAATGACTATTTCTCAGTAAAACCTGAAGCTGGAATGGAATTCAAATATGTTCAACCATTAGCAGTACGAACAAATCTGACAGTAGGATTATCAGCAGCTTACGAAAATGAAATTGGAAAACTTCAAAAAGGAAACAGGGCAAAAGTAAGATATACAACAGCCGACTGGTATAACTTGGAAAAAGAAAAAGAAGATAGACGAGGAAATGGTAAATTTGACTTGAACATCGGAGTTGACAATACAAGATTTGGAGTTACTGTAAATGCTGGATACGACACTAAGGGCAACAATGTCAGAGGTGGAATAGGATTTAGGGCTATCTACTAACATTTAGAAATGCTTAAATCTGAAAATTAATTAGATACATTGATATATCTAATCTAGTTATTAATTACTGGTTTTAATTTATAAAAAAAGCGGAAGAAAATCTATTTTTGGGATTAACTTCCGTTTTTTGTTAAATAAATCTTTAATTAAACATCTTTTCTAATATGCTTTTCAGCAATCGCTATAACCTTGTGACTCCAGCAATTCCTTAATTTCTTTTTTTAAATTAAATTCGGCGTGATCTCCAGCCATTGCTATTTTCATAAAATCATCTCCTTGTATTCAGGAATCCATTTTGCATTTTTTATTGCTTCTTTTAAATCGCTTATGGGTTCTGTATTTAATTTTTGATCTAGTACGCTTTGTCCAACTGACAGTGCCACAGTTTCAGAAAATTCTGTCAGTTTTGATACTGGAGGAAGTACAGCAGCTCCAGGTTTTGTTGTGTCGATGATTCCACCTAGTGAATGTGCGGCTGCTGAGATTATTTTGTCGTTTACAATCTTTGATTTTGTTGTGATAATTCCAAGTCCTAACCCAGGATAGATTAGAGCATTGTTTGCTTGTCCAATTTCATAGGTGATTCCGTTAAGCTCTATTGGGTCTGATGGTATTCCTGTTGCAACGAGAGCTTTTCCGTCTGTCCATTCGATAAGATCTTTTGCACTGGCTTCTGCTAGCCTTGTTGGGTTGCTAAGTGGAAAAATTATTGGTCTTGCAGTGTGTTTTGCCATTTCCTGAACGATTTCCTTTGTGAAAGTTTTTGGCACTGTGGAAGTTCCGACAAGTATAGTTGGTTTTACAGCTTTTACAGCGGCTTCCAAAGTAGTTAATTCATTTGCATTTGTAAATTCGCTTCGTTTTCTTGCAAAAGGAGTTTGTTCTGGAGTTAGTCCTTCTGTGTCTTCAAATAATAAGCCTTGTCTGTCAACTAGATAAAACCGCTTTTTTGCTTCTTCTTCAGAAAGACCCTGTGCAACCATTTCATTAAAAATACGTCTAGCAATTCCAGCTCCAGCAGTTCCTGCACCAAAACACATATAAACTTGCTCAGTAAGCTTTTCGACTGAAATTTTTAATGCGCCTAAGATTCCAGCTAAAGTGATAATTCCAGTTCCCTGTATATCGTCGTTAAAAGTTGCGATTTCATTTTCATATTTATTTAAAATATTTGCCGCATTTAATCTTCCAAAGTCTTCCCAGTGAAGATATAAATTTGGGAAAAGTTTTTCAGCTGTTTTTACAAATTTGTCTATAAAGTTATAATATTCATCTCCTCGAACTCTCTCAAATCTATTTCCTAGATACAAGTCGTTTTCCAGCAGTTCTTTTCTATTTGTTCCAGCATCAATTACAACTGGCAGGACAGTAGCGGGATCAATTCCAGCGGCGGCAGTGTAAACCATCAGTTTTCCAACTGAAATGTCAACTCCGTTAGTTCCCCAGTCACCAATTCCAAGGATTCCTTCTGCATCAGTAACGACAATTAAACGGATTTTTCTGTTGTCAGCAGCATTTTTTAAAATAGTTTCTATGTTTTCTGGCTCTTTTACTGACAAATAAGCCGCATTTTGAGGATTTACAAATAATTCACTGTAATTTTCTATGCTTTCTGCAATTACAGGATCATAAACAATTGGCATAAATTCAACTACGTGTTTGCTAAATAAATAATAAAATAATGTTCTGTTTGTATTAAAAATTTCCATTAAGAAATGTCTTTTTTCAATTAACTTGTCTTTTTTCAGAAATTGCCCATAAGTCTGTTTTGCCTGTTCATCTATAGTTTGAATATACGGCGGTAAAAGTCCTAATAATCCATATTCTTCTCTTTCCTTTTTTGTAAAAGCTGTACCTTTGTTAAGGAATGGATTGTTCAAAATTTCATAGCCTGATTTCATAGTTAATCACCTCTAAATAATATTTTAAATTTATTTTTTACAATAATCTGCTAACATTAAGTATAACACTGAAATATGGAAAAATCAATTTGTTTATCCTGTTACTTAAATTATTTTCCTTGTCTGTTGCAATATATTATGATATACTTATTTTTATAGAAAGAAAGGTTTTGAAAGAAGTTTAAGTTTTTGGAAATATAAGGAAAGGAAATATTATGGGAAGAAAAAAAGTTGTGTTAGGAATGTCAGGCGGGGTAGATTCTTCAGTTGCGGCTATTTTGCTTAAAGAACAGGGATACGATGTAATTGGGGTTTTTATGAAGAACTGGGAAGAGAAGGACGAAAATGGAGTCTGTATGGCGGAAGAGGATTATAAGGATGTGATTGCTGTGGCGGAGCAATTGGGGATATCTTATTATTCGGTGAATTTTGTGAAGGAATATTGGGATAAGGTTTTTACGTATTTTTTAGATGAGTATAAAAAGGGAAGAACACCAAATCCTGATGTAATGTGTAACAAGGAAATCAAGTTCCGTGCATTTCTGGACTATGCAATGAAACTTGGGGCTGATTACGTGGCAACAGGGCATTATGCGAGAATTGTTCACGAGGAAAAAGATGGAAAAATCAAATCGACTATGTTAAGAGGAATTGATGATAACAAGGATCAGACGTATTTTCTTTGCCAATTAAATCAGGAACAGTTGGAAAAAGTGCTGTTTCCATTGGGAGAATTTACAAAGCCACAAATCCGTGAAATAGCTGAAAAATATAATTTGGCAACAGCGAAGAAAAAAGACAGTACAGGAATTTGCTTCATTGGAGAACGTGACTTTAATAAGTTTTTATCGCAATACTTGCCTGCAAAAGGTGGAAATATTGTAAATACACAAGGAAAAGTGCTGGGGCATCATAATGGGCTTATGTATTACACAATTGGACAGAGAAAAGGAATTGGAATTGGAAATACAAAGGAAGGTACTGGAGAGCCTTGGTTTGTTGTGGATAAGGATTTGGAAAAAAATGAACTGATTGTAACACAGGGCGATAATTCAGTGCTTTATTCAAAAGGTTTAATTGCAACTGATTTTAATTTTATTAATGAAGTGCGGTTTCCGCTGGAGTGCACTGTAAAATTTAGATACAGACAAAAAGATACAAAAGCTGTAATTAATAAGCTGAATGAAAATGAATATGAAGTGATTTTTGATGAGCTGCAAAAGGCTGTAACATTGGGGCAGATTGTGGTTGCTTATGATGGTGAAGTTTGTCTTGGTGGAGGAGTTATTGATAAAATTATAAAATAGTTTTGTTTATCAGAGTTTATTCAAAATTTAAAATTTATGATTCAGGAATTAAAAATATTTAGTTGTTAAAAATAATTAATGTAAAATATAAAAATTTGAAAGGTGGAGAAAATATGGCACTTGATGATGTTATGTGGACGTTTAGTAAGAAAATTTATGAAAATTCAGAAGATTTTAATAAGGATATTAAGGCATATTATGACAGAATGCGTGAATATGTTGATAGAGAATGGAATCCTGATGAAATAGCTGTTAACCAGTCAGAAATTTATGTTGATTATGAAGCATGGATAAAAGGGAAAGAAGACTTGCTGAAAAATGAGACGACTGATGAAGAAGGATTGTCGGAAGAGTATGCAGATGATGGTTATTTTCAAGTTGATGTAAGAGCATTGTTAAAGGCTGATAATGGAAAATATTTTACAAATCTTGAATTAATAACAAAAGTACATAATCAGCAGGCAAATAAAGAATTAGGAGATCATGTATTTTTTGAAGGTATGGATTCAGGTAATGAAAAAGATGGAATTCCAGTGTTTTATGTAGCGTGTGGAAGTTAAGGAGGAAAATGAAAGAATTAATATTTTGCTTGAATGCAACAATGCCTGTATTTTTACTTATGTTACTTGGATACATTTTTAGAAAAATAGGGATTATAGACTTGGAATTTGCAGATAAGATGAATAGATTTGTATTTCTGGCACTTTTGCCTGTGCTATTATTTAAGGAATTGTCGCTGTCTGATTTTTCAGCAATCTGGGATTTGAAATATTTGCTTTTTTGCTTTTTTGCAACATTTTTTTCGATAACGATAATGTGCATTGTTTCAATTTTTTTAAGAGATAAGTCAATCCGTGGGGAATTTATTCAGGCGGGATTTAGAAGCAGCGCTGCTCTGCTTGCTTATGCCTTTGTGCAGAATGTGTATGGAGAGGCTAAAATTGTAGCACTTATGGTAATCGGAGCTGTCCCTTTGTACAATGTCGCTTCGGTTGTGATTTTGATGCTGCTGCGTCCAAAGCAGGGGAAATTGAATAGAGCAGTTTTGAAAAATACGTTAAAGGGAGTTATGAAAAATCCTCTGATACTTGGAATTCTGGCTGGAATGGTTTGGGCATTATTAAAAATCCCGCAGCCAGTAATTATGAAGAAATCAATTTCAACGTTTTCTGCAGCGGCAACTCCCCTTGGGCTGCTTGCACTTGGAGCGAGTTTTGATGTAAAGGAAGTTTTTTCAAAACTAAAGATCGTATTAGTTTCGTCTTCATTCAAGCTCCTACTTCTTACGGCGATATTTTTGCCAATAGCCATAAAATTTGGATTTAAGGACGAAAAGCTGGTTGCTGTGCTTGGAATGCTGGGAAGCCCGACAACTCCGACTTCATTTACGATGGCAAGAGGAATGGGGCATAATGGGGCTGTAACTTCGGGAACTGTGATGGTTACGACAATTATGAGCATTTTTACGTTGACGGGATGGCTTTACATTTTGAAGCTTGCAGGATTAGTATAAAATTTGTTAAATAAATAAAAATTTGGTATAATAACAGGTATTGTAAAAATAATAAGTTTGTAAAAATAAAATATTCTGGAGGGAAGACAATGAAATTGAAAAAATATGTTTTGATTGGAATAATGGCATTGTTGGTTCTTGCTGGTTGTGATAATAAGGGCAATGGCAAGAATGACAAGGATAAAGTGGAAGTAACGGATGTGAAAAGGGACATTTCGGCTGAGGAAATTGCGAAATATAATGAATATTCAAAATTGGGCGATGTACCAAATTCTGAAGAATGGAATACATTCTTCACAGAAATAAAAAAAGAGGAATTTACTAATGAAGCTGGAAATATAAAAAATATTTCAGAAGTACCTGCATTTATGGGAAATCTGAATAATTCAATTAACCTGACTGGCGAATATATAAAAGAAATTACAGATGTAATGCAAAAAAGTCCAAAAATGGAAGCAATTGACAAAAATGCTGAAAATCTGATAAATTCATTGGTAGAGGAACAAAAGGTGCTGACAGAAATTAATGATTATTTTGAAAAAGGTGATTATAAAACTGATAAACTGGCAAAAGCAGGAGAACTGAATGATAAATACAAAGTTGTACTGCAAAACAGACAGGAAAATCACAAAATTTTTGCTAATTCATTACATGAAATTGCCCAGATAATCAATCAAAAAATGGTAAACCAATTACAGAAGGATGGAAAAACAGTAAAATTAAATGTTTTGAAATTTGTAAATTCAGTAGATAAATTTGGAAAAACAGCCTTCGGAAAAAACAATCTAAACTTTGATGAAAATGAAGTAAAAATACTGGAACAAGCAAATAATGATGTGCAAAACACATATAAGGCAGTAGTTGAAATGACACTGGAAAATGCAAAAAAAGAAAATATAAGTGAAGCAGATTTCAAAAAAATAAAGGAAAGTTCAAAAACATTATCAGAAAATATACAAAAAATGGTAGCAGGTGTAAAAAATCAGAATATTCAGGATGTAGTAATGAGTGCAAGTAATATTTTGAGTGCAAAGACAGATTTAGAAAATGTGTTTAATGTTTTGATGGTACAAAAATAGAATTTATACTAAACTCTATTTAAATAATAAATTTCTTACAAACTTTCTCAACAAAGGATAAAAAAATTAGTATTTCTAAATAATTAAAATATAATTTATAAATTGACGGAGCTTTTAATTATTAGGATAAATCTTTACTGCAAGATAAGGTTTTGCGGCAATGAGCAATCCTGCGAAAAAAGAGAAAATAATAAAACTGTTATTAAATAAAATAACCTAATATTTAAATGAGAAAAATGTGAATAATTATAAAAGAGGTGGGGAATAGTTGCTCACCTTGTATTTTTAATTTTAATTTTTTAATATTCAATCATAAATAATATATATTGAACTATATAAAAGTTATATATTATAATTATTGACAAAATGTTTTAAAAAATGTTATTATTATAATATATTTAGAAATTAGTTTGTAAATTTTAGTATATAAATGAAAGCAGGAGGCAGTAGAAATGAAAAAAATAATGTTACTTATGATTTTGGCATTAAGTGTGTTTATGTGCAGTGTTCAGAAGGAGGAAAAAAAGGAAGAGAAAAATGCTGATGGGATTCCTGAGAAAATAGTGGTTGGACTTGATGATTCGTTCGTTCCAATGGGATTTAAGAATGAAAAAGGTGAGATTGTGGGGTTTGATATTGACTTGGCTAGGGCGGTTGTTCAGAAGTTAGGAGTTGAAGTTGAATTTAAGCCGATAAACTGGGATTCTAAGATACTGGATTTAAATGGAGGAAATATTGATTTAATCTGGAATGGACTTACTATAACGGAAGAAAGAAAAAAAGAAACTGAAATGACAAAACCGTATTTTACAAGTCACCAGCTTATAGTGGTTAAAGCAGGTTCAAGTATTAATACAAAAGCCGATTTGGCAGGAAAAAATGTTGGAAGTCAGACTGAAAGCAGCGGAGAGGAAGCTGTGAAAAAATCAGGAGACGATAAGAAATTTAAGGAATTTAAGACTTATGCCCAATATGATCAGGCATTTATGGATCTTGACGCAGGGAGAGTTGATGCAATCATAGCTGATGAAGTATTGGCAAAATATACTAAAAAGACAAAAGAAACTCAGGCTAACAAAGAATTGTACAAAATTTTAAGTGAGAATTATGGTGAAGAGGAATATGGAATTGCGGCTAAAAAAGGAAACACAAAATTGATTGAAGCTGTAAATAAAGCTATTGAGGAATTAAAAGCAGACGGGACATATCAAAAAATTTATTCTAAATGGTTTAAAGATTAATGAATCAGTCGTTATCAATATTTATAGAACTGATAAAAACCTTACCGAATGTAGTGGTGCTGTATATATTCACGGTTTTATTTTCCGTCCCGTTGGGAATTTTAGGAGCGTTGGCGTATACAGGAAAAAATAAGATAGTAAAATTTATCATTTCAGTTTATACCTGGATTTTTCGTGGGACTCCCTTGATGCTGCAATTAATGGTTGTTTATTATGGAATACCGCTAATGAATTTTGGAGGTTATAAAATTGTCCTTGCACCATACACGGCGGCTACGATTACATTTATCATAAATTATGCTGCATATCTTGTAGAAATTATGAGAAGTGGAATAGAAAGCATTGATAAGGGACAGCATGAAGTGGCAAAAGTGCTAGGTTACAGCTATTGGCAAAAAATAATATACGTTATTTTGCCACAGGCAATAAGAAGAGTGTTACCAACATTGGGAAATGAGGCGATTACACTTATAAAAGATACTTCCCTTGTGTATGTTCTTGCTGTGACAGAGGTAATGAAACGGACAAAGGAACTGGCTAATATTTATTATAATGTTACTCCATATATTTGTGCGATTATTATTTATCTGGTGCTAAGTTTTGCTGTTGATAGATTATTTAAGGGTATTGAAAAAATAAATAAAATTAGAATTTAAAATTTCTGATTTGTATATAGTTTTACTAAAATACAGAGAAACTGGGAGATAAATTGTGGAAAGTGAAAAAATAATAGAATTAAAAAATTTAAAAAAACAGTATGGCGATAATGTAATTTTGAAAAATATTAATTTATACATTGATAAAGGTGAAGTTGTTTCATTAATAGGGCCTTCTGGAAGCGGAAAGTCAACAATTTTACGCTGTATAGTTGATTTGGAAAGCATAACATCGGGAGAAGTGCTGATTGAGGGGAATAATTTAACGGATAAGAATGTTGATAAAAAAATAAAAAAGGAAATGCTGTTAAAGACAGGAATGGTTTTTCAGACATTTAATTTATTTCCTCATATGTCGGTTAGAAATAATATAGTCAAAACTTTAAAACTTGTAAAAAAGATAGATATGACAGAGGCTGAAAATATTACCAAAAAAATGTTAGATTTAGTCGGACTCTCAGATAAAATTGACAGTTTTCCGAATGAACTTTCAGGTGGACAGAAGCAGCGTGTGGCAATAGCGAGGGCATTGGCATTACAGCCGGATATTATGCTTTTTGACGAGCCAACATCAGCACTTGATCCTGAACTGGTAAAGGAAGTGCTGGATATAATAAGAAAACTGAAAAATCAGAAAATTACAATGCTGATTGTAAGCCACGAAATGAACTTTGTCCGTGAAATTTCAGACAGGATAATCGTTATGGAAAAAGGTGAAATACTGGAAACAGGAAGTTCGCAGCAAATATTTGAAAATCCATTTTCTCAAAGAGTAAGGGAATTTTTGAATACAAATAGTTAAATAGCTAATTTTAGGGGGTATCATAGCAATACCCTTTTCTTTTAAAAAATTTTTTTTATTAAAAAATAAAACTTGTATATACAATATAAAAATGATATAATATAAAAAAGTATTTTAAAAATAGTTGACTTTTAAAGTGAGAAATAATATAATCTTTTTGACTACAAAAGTAAAGGTAAAGCAAAATATATGAAAAAGAGGTGAAATATGGATAGTTTAATTAAGATAAGAAATTTGGTAAAAAAATATAGACTTAATAATGGACAGGAACTGCTGGCTGTAAATAATGTGAATCTTGATATTGAGCAAGGGGATATTTACGGAATTATGGGGCTTAGTGGGGCTGGGAAGTCTACACTCATACGGCTTCTTAATAGACTGGAAGAGCCTACTTCTGGGGAAATTCTTGTGAGGCACGAAATTATTGATAAAAAAAAGAAAAAAAGTCTTGGGTATGAAGATAAAAATATTTTAGATTTTAATATAAGATTATTACGTGAATACAGAAAAAAAACAGGAATGATTTTTCAGCACTTCAATTTGTTAAATTCTAAAAATGTAGCTGATAATGTGGCTTTCCCATTAAAGATTGCCAAATGGAAAAAGAAGAATATTAATAAAAGAGTAGATGAATTGCTTGAAATTGTAGGGCTTTCAGACAAAAAACTGAGTTATCCTGAACAGCTTTCAGGTGGACAGAAGCAACGTGTGGCGATAGCAAGGGCATTGGCAAACAATCCGCAATTATTGCTTTCGGATGAAGCAACCTCGGCACTTGATCCTAGGACAACCAATTCTATTTTGGAACTTTTGAAGGATATAAATAAAAAATTTGGTATAACGATAATTTTAATTACACATCAGATGGAAGTTATAAAGAAAATTTGTAATAAAGCTGCAATTATGTCGGATGGAGAAATTATTGAAAAAGGGGAAACAAAGGAAATTTTCTTAAATCCTAAGACAGAATTGGCAAAAGAATTTGTAGAAAATATTTCACATGAAGAATTTAGGACGGAAGAAGAAATAAAAAGTCGTGAAGAAAATAGCGGAAAATTACGATTGAGATTGAAATATAACGAGGAACAGGTAAATGAGTCCTATATTACAAAAATTATCCGCAAATATGATGTGGAAGTAAATATTTTAGGTGGATTTATTGATAAGGTAGGCGATATTATCGTTGGAAACTTATTGATAGAAATTTCAGCAAACGAAGAAAAAGCAAAAGACATTATTGAATGGCTAAAAGAAAATAAAATAGATTCGGAGGTGGTATAATGAGATTTGACTGGGTTAAATTTTTACAGTTTCAAAATATGGCTGAGCCTCTTTGGGAAACAATTTATATGGTATTTATTTCAACAATTATAGCATTAATTATCGGACTGCCGATTGGAATTCTACTTGTAACATCTGATGAAAAGGGGGTTAAACCCAATAAGACGATTCATAAGATACTGGATATGATTATTGTAAATATTACAAGATCAATTCCATTTATAATTCTAATGGTTTTATTAATACCACTTTCAAGAATGCTTGTAAATAAATCTTACGGAAGTATTGCATTTATTGTTCCGCTTTCGTTAGGATCTGCACCATTTGTGGCAAGAATCATTGAAGGGGCGTTAAAGGAAGTGGATGAAGGGCTTATTGAGGCTTCAAAATCTATGGGTGCAACAGTTTCTGAAATTATTTTTAAAGTGATGATACCGGAAGCATTGCCTGCACTTGTTCATGGTTTGACGTTGACGTTAATCAGTCTAATTGGATATTCTGCGATGGCTGGGACAATCGGTGGTGGTGGACTTGGAAATGCCGCTGTAATTGACGGTTATCAGAGATCCAAGCCTGAAGTTATGTGGCAGGCTACAATTGTTATAATTTTGCTTGTACAAATTATACAGTTTATTGGAAACAGCATTGTAAAAATGTTGATGAACAAGAGAAAAAGAGTTTAGTTTAATAATATAGATACAGCAAGGGAGATGATTTCATGAAAAAAATTTTATTAGTCCTGATTGCAGCGTTATTTTTGATAGCTTGCGGAAATCCTGATAAAGCTGCTAAAAATTCTGAAAATAAAAAGGTTCAAAAATTAAAGGTTGCAGCTACGCCCGTTCCAGCGGGAGAAATTTTGAATGTTGTAAAAGATGATTTAAGGAAAGAAGGGATTGAACTGGAGATAGTTGAGTTTAATGATTATGTTCAGCCTAATAAAGTGCTGCAGTCCAAGGAGGTTGATGCGAATTTTTTCCAGCATATTCCATATATGGAAAATTTTGGGAAGAAAAATGGATTTGAAATGGTGGCAGTTGGAAAAGTGTATTTGCCAACTCTTGCACTGTATTCAAAAAAAATAAAAAGCATTAATGACTTAAAAAATGGAGATACTATTTTATTGCCAAATGATCCGACAAACTTGGCACGTTCATTAATTTTACTTGACAAAGGTGGAATTATGAAATTAAGTGATAATAAAAATACGGAAGCAACATTGAAAGATATTGTGAGCAATCCAAAAAATATTAAGTTTGAGGAACTTTCGGCAGAACAGTTGCCGCCAAGATTACCTGAAGTGGCAGCTTCAATTGTAAATAGCAGTTTTGCATTGAATGCAGGATTGTCATATAAAGATGATGGACTTTTGAAAGAAGACAAGGATTCTCCTTATGCAAATGTACTTGCAACATTGAAAGGGAATGAAAATGATCCTAAAATTCAGAAATTGTTGAAGGCGTTGCAAAGTGAAAAAGTTAAGAAATATATGGAAGAAAAATACAAAGATGTGATTATTCCAGTATTTTAGTAGAAGGTTGTAAAATAAATTATAAATAAAAATTTTGGAGGTATTTATGAAAAAAATATTATCATTATTATTAGCAACAGCATTATTTTTAGTAGCTTGTGGAAATAAGAATGAAACTAAGGGGGCGGCTGACAGCCAAGGTGGAGCTGCAAAAACTGAAAAATTAATTGTGGGGGCTACACCTATTCCACACGCTGAATTATTGAATTTGGTAAAAGATGACTTGAAAAAAGAAGGAATTGAACTGGAAGTAGTTGAGTTTAATGACTATGTTCAGCCAAACAAGGCACTTGCAGATAAAAGTATAGATGCGAATTTCTTTCAACATGTTCCATATATGGATGATTTTGGAAAGAAAAATAATATTGGATTGTCAGCAGTTGGAAATATTCATTTGGAGCCAATGGCATTGTATTCTAAAAAAATAAAAAATATTAATGATTTGAAAAATGGAGATACTTTAATTATTCCTAACGATCCAACAAACGGAGGACGTGCATTAATTTTACTTGATAAAGCTGGTATTATAAAATTAAAAGACAACACAAAACTAGATTCTACACCAGCAGACATTGCTGCAAATCCAAAAAATATTAAAATTGAAACATTATCAAATGAGCAAATTGCACCAAGATTAAGCGAAGTTGCAGGAGCAATCATAAATTCAAACTTTGCAATTGATGCTGGTGTTACAAAAAATGAAATTATCTTGATTGAAGGTAAAGATTCACCATATGTAAACATTATTACAGTTTTAAAAGGAAATGAAAATGATGAAAGAGTTAAAAAACTTGTAAAAGCATTACAAAGTGAAAAAGTTAAAAAATATATTGAAGAGAAATACGAAGGTAGAGTAATTCCTGCATTCTAAATTTTATAAAAATATTTATATTGAAAAAATGGCTTTAAATTAAATTTAAGGCTATTTTTTTTGCAAACTTCTTGAAATAAATTTAAAAAAAATGTATAATAAACGTAATGCTTTTTAGAAGGCAATTAAAAAGTAAATATTTTTTTATTTTGCCTGAATTGAAAAGTATTTTTATTTAACTCAGATTGTGAGTTTGTAAAGTTTGAATATTTTAGAAAAAGAGAGGAGAAATTATTTTTAAATATGATAATTTGGAAATTAGAAAAATTTGATTTGATATTTATTCAATTTTCAAAATATTTAAAGAAATGAAGAAAAATGAAAAAATTACTTACAATTTCGCTATTTTTAGCTAGCATTAATTTAATTTACGCAGAAAATGAGAATTATGAATATGGGGAGTTTTCAGCAAGAAGAACATCACAAAGGGAAACAAAGCCAGTACAGCCTGCACCAAAGCAAATAGGATTCTGGGATTTTTATGAAAAACAGCAGGCAAAATTGCTAAAGGACAACGATAAAAAGCTATTTGATGAACTTAGCACAACAACTAAGGCAAAAGACGATTTTTATGACTATGTGAATGAAAACTGGACAAAAAAAACACAGATTCCCAGTACAAAGCCAGCGTGGGGTTCCTTTTATGAATTAAATGAGAAAAATCAGGATTTTTTACGCAATTTAGTAAAGGAATTAAAAAATAAGTCATCCTTGACTGAAGATGAAAAGAAAGTTATAACACTTTATGACAGTTATTCTGATATGAAAAAAAGAGACGAAGAAGGTTTGACACCCATTAAAAAAGATTTGGATAGAATTGATGCTATTCGAAATATTGAAGATTTGAAGAAATATAATGTGGAAGTTACGAAAACTGGCGGTTCTGAATTTTATGGTTGGGGTGTAGGAACTGACTTAAATAATTCCAAAAATAATGCAATATACTTGGGAAGTGCTGGAATTGGACTGTCAAGAGATTATTATCAGAAGGATACAAAGGAAAATCGGGCAATATTGGAAGAATATACAAAATATGTCAGTGATATGCTGAAATATTCTGGAGAAGAGGATACTCTTGAAAGAGCTAAAAAAATAGTTGCGTTTGAAAAGCAGATTGCAAATACATTATTGACTAATGAGGAACGTCACGATGTAAAAAAATATAATAATCCAATAAAAGTAAGTGAATTGGGAACATTGTCTAAAAATGTTGATTTGGCACAATACTTGAAAGAATTGAACATAAAAACTGATAAAGTCATCATAAGTGAATTGAATTATTATAAAAATCTGGACAATTTTGTAAATGATACGAATATTGATGTAATTAAGGATTATATGAAATATAATTTAATAAGTTCTGCAGCCGGTATTTTAACAGATGATATGGGGAAAAGAAGTTTTGAATTTTTTGGAAAATATTTAAATGGACAAAAGGAAAGGGAAACGCTGGAAAAAAGAGCATTGAACTTTACAAATGGAAGTTTAGGTGAAATAATAGGAAAAATTTATGTTCAAAGAAATTTCTCGCCAGAAGCCAAAAAGAATACACAGGAAATGGTTGGTTATATCAAAAAAGCCATGAAAAATAGAATTGAAAAACTGGACTGGATGAGTGCAGCTACTAAGAAAAAAGCACTTGAAAAATTGGCAAAAGTTAATGTAAAAATCGGATACCCTGACAAGTGGAAAGACTACAGCAAAATGACAATCTCAAGTAACGATACACTTTATGATCAGTTGAAAAAAATAAGTGAATGGGCATATAACGAAGAAATGAAAAAGGTTGGAAAACCAGTGGATAAAACAGAATGGCATATGTATCCGCATACAATAAATGCTTATTATTCTCCAACAGGAAATGAAATAGTGTTCCCGGCTGGAATTTTACAATTCCCATTTTATGATTATTATAGATCAGAAATGGCAAGTAATTTTGGAGCGATAGGAAGTATCATTGGACATGAACTTACACACGCATTCGATGTATCGGGAGCTGAATATGATGGGGATGGAAATGTAAAAAACTGGTGGACAGCAGAAGACAAGTTAAAATTTGATGCAGCAACTAAAAGATTGGAAAATCAATTTTCTGGATATTCAGTTGGTGATGGAGTAAACGTAAATGGAAAATTCACATTAACAGAAAATATTGCTGACTTAGGTGGACTGAATATTGCTTATGATGCTTTACAGCTGTATTTAAAAGATCACCCAACGTCTACAAAAATTTACGCTGATACAACAAATAAATTATTTTTCCTAAGTTTTGCAAGAATGTGGCGACAAAAATCAACACCAGAATATTTGAAAAACTTAGCAAAAACAGATTCCCATTCACCAAATATATTTAGGGTGAACGGAACTTTAATAAATGTTGATGCATTCCACAAAGTATTTGAAACAAAACCGGGAGATAAAATGTATAAAGCTCCTCAAGACAGAATAAAAATCTGGTAAAATAATTGAATAATAAAATAAAAAACTATCTTGACTAATATTGAGATAGTTTTTTTATAAGGTGCTAAAAATAATTAAAAATTATTTTTTTAATCCATTTAAAAATAGAGATTAGATTTTACAATATTTACATCAAATCCTCTAAAATAAATGAGAAATAGTATTAATATTAAATATGTCTTAATTATTTATTCTTTAAAATCTAAATTCATCAAAATAAATTACTTTGTAAATACATTCTTGCCTTTTCTTCTAATAATTCAAAATTAATAGTATTTTTTATGTAACCCATAGACATATAGATTTCCGTCTAAATCATAATCAAATTTCTTACTTGGAGACGATAATGGAGCAAACAAGTTTTTTGTTTTTAATTATTAATTAAAATAGCAAAATTTTTAATACAACGATATATTATCGGACGCAATATTTATTATAAACTATTTAAAAATATTGGGTTGTTGCCCTTCATTAGAAAAGTTTGTAATAAATTCGTTATTTAAATAAATGGGGTTTAGTATTAGTTATGGAATTAAGTAGTAAATCAATAAAATATTGATAAATTTATAAAATAATAAAAGGAAAAATATTTAATTTTATGATATAATATCTATGGAAAAAGGAAACAAATTTATAAATAAAAATTAGATATGAAATAAAATTTTGAAAAATGGAGGAAATTGAGAAATGCAAAGAAAAACTATTAAAAATACTGTTGAAATATCGGGAATTGGGCTTCATAAAGGAGAAAAAATAAAATTAACTTTGAAGCCCAGTGGAAATAATGATAAACAAGGAATTATTTTTAAAAGAATTGATGTGAGTGGGAAAAGTAATATTATAAAGGTTGATTACAGGAATTTATTTGATTTGGAGAGAGGAACGAATATTAGGAATGAGGATGATGTGAAGGTTCATACGATCGAACATTTTTTATCGTCACTCTCGATTACTGGAATAACTGATATTTTAGTTGAGATTTCAGGGAATGAGTTGCCTATTTTGGATGGGAGTTCAGCGAGATTTGTTGAAAAATTACTGGAAGCTGGAATTGTGGAACTGGATGAGGAAATAGAGCCTGTTATGATTACAGAACCTGTTATATTTTCAGATGAGAAGGCGGGAAAATATGTGATGGCACTGCCTTATGATGGATTTAAAATATCTTATACGATTGATTTTAACCATAGTTTTTTGAAATCACAGTATTATGAGCTTGAAGTAAATTTGGAAAATTATATGGAAAATATTGCGAAATGTAGAACTTTTGCATTTGATTATGAAATAGATTTTCTTAAAAAGAATAATTTAGCATTAGGAGGAAGTTTGGAAAATGCTGTGGTAGTGGGGGCAGATGGGCCATTGAACCCAGAAGGTTTAAGATATCCTGATGAATTTGTAAGACATAAAATTCTTGATATAATTGGAGATCTGTATGTTCTAGGAACGCCTATAAAGGCTCACGTTATCGCAATAAAGGCTGGACACTATGTAAATTCAAGATTGACTGAGATGATTGCGAAAAAATATTTGTAAAAAACATAAAAAACACTTGTAATTTCGACAAAAATCAAATATAATATAGGTATAAAATTTTAATGAAAATATCGAAATTAAATTAAACTAGATAAATTAGAAAACTTTGATTTAAAAAACAATATTAGGAAATAATAATTTTTAATACATTAGTTAATTTGATTTCAAATGAAAATTTTAAAATAAATAAAAATATAATTTCAGGAGGATTAGAAAATATGGCATCAAATGAAACAATTATGAATATAGAGGATATTATGAAAATATTACCACATAGATACCCATTTTTACTGGTAGACAGAGTTATTGAAAAAAATGGGACAGATTCTTTGGTAGCAATAAAAAATGTTACAATGAATGAGGAATTTTTTCAGGGGCATTTCCCGGGGAAACCTGTAATGCCTGGAGTTTTACAAATAGAAGCATTGGCACAGGCTGTAGGGTTATTGATGTTAGAACCGGGTAAAATACCTTTATTTATGTCAATTGATAAATGTAAATTTAGAAGAGCGGTTGTTCCGGGAGATCAATTAAGACTGGAAGTAGAAAAGATAAAAGTTAAAAGTAACGTAATAGTTGCACGTGGAAGATGCGTTGTTGATGGCACAGTTGTAAGTGAAGCTGACTTGAAATTTTCAGTACAGGATTTATAATTAGATAATACTCTAACTGCTTTGGAATTAAATTCTCAAAAATTGAATATTTAAGTGATATAAAAATTTTTAATTTAATTTTATGCAGTTTTATGCAATTTTAAAACATGAGTTTTAAATAATTCAAAATATAAAAATAAGAGGTATAATAATTATGAGTTTAAATATACATCCAACGGCAATTGTTGATCCAAATGCTAAACTTGGAGAAAATGTAAAGATAGGGCCGTATTCGATTATAGGGCCAGAAGTAACAATTGGAAATGGGACTGTTGTAGAATCGCATGTTGTAATTGAAGGAGAAACGATTATTGGGGAGAATAACTATATTTTTTCTTTTGCTTCAATTGGGAAGGATCCGCAAGATTTGAAGTTTGCTGGAGAGAAAACGAGAGTTGTTATTGGAAATAATAATAAAATCCGTGAATTTGTTACAATTCATCGTGGGACTACTGATAAATATGAAACTAGAATTGGAAATAATACGCTTGTAATGGCTTATGTTCATATTGCTCACGATTGTATAATTGGAGATAACTGTGTACTTGCAAATGCTGCGACTTTTGCTGGGCATGTGGAAGTGGAAGATTATGCGGTGGTAGGTGGGCTTACTGCTGTGCATCAGTTTACAAGGGTTGGGCGACACGCAATGATAGGTGGATGTTCGGCTGTAAATCAGGATGTTGTTCCTTATATGCTGTCTGAAGGTAATAAGGCAAGAGCTGTATATATCAATATTGTAGGACTTCAACGTAGAGGTTTTTCAGAAGAGCAGATAAAAAGATTGAGAGAACTGTATAAAATTATATTCAAGAAAAAATTGAAACTGGAAGAAGCACTTCAAACGGTGGAACGTGATTACGGACAATATGAAGAAGCACAAAATCTTGTTAATTTTATACGAAAAAGTAAAAGGGGTATTACGAGATAAAATATGGAACTATTATCGTGATACAGTTACAAAATTAATTTTAAAAATCTTTCTGACTAAGACTAATTAAAATTCAAAACTGTGATTTGAGTAAAATAATTATAACTTTTGAGTTTAGTTTTAAAGAGATTTTATTATGTTCATATAAAAAATAAAAATAGAATAAAAAACTTAAGATGTAAAATTTCTCAAAATAATAATAATCTATATTTTATTTTGAGTTAATTTTTTAATGTAGATATTTTTTTAAGAGGAAAAAGTGATAATGGAAAAAGTAGGTTTGATTGCTGGAAACGGGAAATTGCCTGAATTATTTATGAATCAATGTATTCTAAAAGGAATTGAACCATTTTCGGTTTATTTGTTTGAAAGTGTAGAGGAAGGTGTAAAAGAGCATAAAAATTCTGTAAAATACAGCGTTGCACAAGTTGGAAAAATAATCTCATATTTTAAGAAAAATGGGGTAACTCAGCTGATAATGCTTGGAAAAGTAGAAAAAAATCTGATTTTTTCAAATTTGAAATTTGATTTGACAGCAACTAAAATATTGTTGTCTACAAAAAATAAAAAAGATAAGAATATTTTAAAAGCGATAATCGATTACATTGAATCAGAAAATATCAAGGTTCTGCCACAAAATTACTTGATGGACGAATACATTGCTGGAAATGAAGTATATACAAAGATTTCACCAAGCACAAATGAGGAAAAAACAATCAAAATTGGGATTGAGGCAGCACGGATGCTTACGGATATTGATGCGGGGCAGACTGTTGTTGTAAAAGATGAGTCAGTTATTGCTCTGGAAGGTGTGGAAGGTACTGATAAGGCTATTTTGCGTGGTGGGGAACTAGCTGGAAAAAACTGTATTGTGGTAAAAATGGCAAGGCGTCATCAGGATTATCGTATAGACATTCCAACTATTGGACTGGAAACAATAAAAAAAGTGGTAGAAATCAATGGACGTGGAATTGTAATCGAAGCTGATAAAATGCTGTTTATTGATAAAGAGGAAGTTATAAAATTTGCAAACAAAAATAAAATTTTTATAAAAGGAATTAAGATTTAATACTATTTCTCTTTTAAATAGTGGATATTTAATAAATTTTGAATTACGTACTATCTTAGTAAAGAATTAAAACTTCTAGTTTCTAATGGAATTTAGTATTATATATTATTTCGTTATTTAAATTAGGTTTTATAAGGAGCTTTTAGAAAAACTATTTTTAAAAAATAGGCTAAAAACTATAAATATGCTATTTAAAATCTGTATTTATTAATTTTAAAATAGATTTAGCATATAAAAATTAAATACAACTTTGAATTTTTAAACTAATTTGAACATACAGGAAACAAGTAAAATAAACAATAAAAAAGGCTAAAAATGAAAAATAATAATGAAAATGATATAATAAAAGAAAAAAATAATGATTTATCAATAGTAAAACCTCAAAAAAAGAAAAAAATCTTTATTTCCTGCGGTGAAATGTCAGGAGATTTACATGCTTCATACATTGTGGAGGAAATGAGAAAAAAAGATGAAAATGTTGAATTTTTTGGTGTAATTGGGGATAAGTCAATAAAGGCTGGTGTTAAGCCTGTAAATCATATTAAAAATAACGATGTTATGGGATTTGTTGAGGCTTTGAAAAAGTATAATTATTTTACGGAAAAGGCTCATGAATATTTGCAGTTTATTAAGGAAAATGAAATAGAAACTGTTATTTTTGTTGATTTTGGAGGATTTAATTTAAAATTTTTTGAATTATTAAAAAAGAAGATTTCAGAAAAAGAACTTCAAAACTTGAGAATGATTTATTACATTCCACCTAAAGTCTGGGCTTGGGGGAAAAAGCGGATTGAAAAATTAAAAAAATTTGATGATGTTATTGTTATTTTTCCATTTGAAAAGGCGTATTTTGACAATGGCTTGAAAAAAGATAAATCAAAAGGGCTGAAAGTGGAATACTTTGGGAATCCATTTGTTGATAAATATGAATTTTCTGACAAGCTAGGAGAAAAAATATTGTTGCTTCCTGGAAGCAGACGCCAAGAAATTGAAAAATTTTTGCCAGTAATTATGGAACTTATTAGAAACGAAAAAGTTAAGAATGAGAAGTTTTTGATGAAACTGGCAAATGAGGAGCATATAAAATATATACGTGTTTTTGAAGAAAAATATAAAATTGATGTTCATAAAATTCCAAATTTGGAAATAACTTTTGATGAAATCAAGAATATTCGGAAAGACTGCAAATATGCAATAGCAACTTCAGGAACGGTAACTTTTGAAATATCGCTTATGGGACTGCCTGTGATTGTAGTTTACAAAACATCGAAAATCAATGCTTTTATTGCACGAAAGATAGTCAAAATAAAATATATAACACTTACTAATCTGAATGCTGATAGGGAAATTTTTAAGGAATTATTGCAGGAAGATTTTTCAGTGGAAAAATTGCTGGAAGAAATGGAAATTATGGAAAAAAAGAAAAAAAATATTGTTTTAGAATTGAAAAAAGAGAGAGAAAAATTGGGTAATTTTGGAGTTTTGGAAAAAATTGCAGATTATTTGTTAGAAAAATAGAGATTGACTTTAGAAACTTTACAAAAAGGAAAAAGTATGGAAAAAAAACGTGAAGAACTGTTAAAAGGTTCTATTTTGAAATTATTTGTAAAATATTTCATACCAACGCTTATTGGATCTGCGGCAGTTGTCTTGTACAATATTGTTGACAGGTTCTTTGTTGGGAAAATTAGTGAAAAGGCACTTGCTGGTGCGGGAATTGCTTTTTATATTGTTATGCTGATTATTGCCTTTTCAATGTTCATAGGAGTTGGAGCTGGAACTATCATTTCGATTAGGCTTGGACAGGGAAAAAAGGGAGAAGCCAAGAAAATATTGGGAAATGCTGTAACATTATTTACTATTTTAGGACTTGCATTGTATGTGCTTTTAATGTTGAATATTAACATGGTTTTACGATATTCGGGTGCTAATAACGAAACATTGCCATATGCAAAGGCTTATCTAGAAATAATATTACTGGCCATCCTACCACTGTTTTATTCGTTTGGGCTAACAAATGTGTTAAATGCGGCTGGAGCACCACGAGTTGCGATGTTTTCAATGCTAATTGGAGCAGTTGTGAATATTGCTTTAGATTATGTAGCTGTAATGATTATGCATACTGGAATTGAGGGAACTGCTTATGCGACTTTGATTGGGAATGTATTGTCTGCAATATTTGTACTTTGGTTCCTGATTGTTGGAAAATTACCGTTTAAAATTGATATGTTTGGATTCAAGCTGGAAGAGGAAAGTGTTGTTACAATAAGATTTTCAAAAATGAAATTGGATTCAAAAATAGTGAAAGATATTTTTTCAATAGGAATGTCACCGTTTTTATTACAGGCTGCAAGTTCGGGAGTTGGGCTTGTAACAAATAAAATCGTGGATACTTATGGAGGAACTTATGGTGTGGCGGTTATGACAATCATAAATTCATATTTGCCAATTATGACAATGAGTGTTTATGCGGTTTCTCAAGCTGTTCAGCCAATAATTGGGTTTAATTATGGGGCGAAAAATTTCAGGAGAGTGAAAAAATCTTTAATGACAGCTATAAATGCAGGGATTGTATTGTCTTTTGCATTTTGGGTGATTGTAATGCTGCTTCCAAAGGAATTGATTTTATTTTTTAATGAAAAAAGTACGCCAGAAGCTCTGAGAGAAGGGGTAAAGGCAATTAGAGTATATTTTTCACTTGTAATAATCTCATCTTTTGGAATCACAGTGCCAAATTATTTTCAGGCAACAGGACGTTCAAAATATTCAGTTACATTAAATTTATTGCGACAAGTTGTTATATTCTTATTAGTTGTTATAATTTTTTCAAATATTTGGAAACTGGATGGAGTGTGGCTTGCACAACCGTTTACTGATTTACTGTTCTTTATAATACTTTTAGGATTTTTATATAAAGAAAAAAAATTCTTTGATAAAATGATTGAAAATGAAAATAACAGACTGGAATATAATGGAAAAATAGATGAAGAAGAAAAAGTAAAATAAAGATAGATAAAAATAAATTTTAAAGAGGAAAAAAAATGATTACAATTTTATTAATGGCTATTTCCTATATTCTGGGAAGTATACCAAATGCACTTTGGATAGGAAAAGTATTTAAAGGGATAGATATTCGTGAGCATGGGAGCAGAAATACAGGCTCTACAAATGCTGCTCGTGTTTTAGGAGTAAAATTAGGTATTTTGACATTAATTCTAGATATTTCCAAAGGATTAGTTCCGACGTTGATAGCAATTTTATTAAAAGTTGATTTTTTTGAAAATTTGACAAAAATTTCAAACCTTGATTATGTATTAGTTGGAATTTGTGCAATTTTTGGACATGTGTTTTCTATTTTTATGAATTTTAAAGGTGGAAAGGCTGTTGCGACAACGCTTGGAGTATTTTTAATTTTAGTGCCAAAAGCCATATTGTTTGCTGCAATTGTGTTTTTTGTGATTTTTGCTATTTCGAAATATGTTTCGCTGTCTTCGATTTTGGCGGCTATATCACTTCCAATTTTTATATATTTTTTATATCAGCAGATAATATATGTTATTCTAGGAATTTTAATAGCAATTTTGATTGTAGTAAAACATAAAAGCAATATTGAAAGATTAAAAAATGGAACAGAATCTAAATTTAATTTAAAGAATAAAAAATAAAAAAGAGATAAAAGTAGAAAGGAAGGGATAACGATGAAGAATGTATTGGTTATCGGTGGTGGAAGCTGGGGAACCTGTCTTTCAAAACTGTTAATAGAAAATGGACACAAAGTCTATTTGTGGGAGCATAATGAAGAAGTAAGAAAAGTTATTCGTGATACAAAGGAAAATCCGCAATTTTTGCCAAATATAAAATTACCTGACAATCTTAATGTGGTGGATGATTATGGAGAAGTGCTTGAAAATATTGAAAAATATGGGAAAATTGACATTCTGTTATTGGCAACTCCAACACAATTTTTAAGAATGATTTTAAAAAGATTGAAAAATTTCTTAAATTATAATATAATATTGGTAAATGTTGCAAAAGGTTTAGAAATTGCTACAAAGAAAAGAATCTCTGAAATAGTAGAAGAAGAGCTTGAAAACAAACAATATAGCTATGTTCTGCTGGCGGGGCCGACACATGCTGAAGAAGTGGCACAAAAGCTGCCATCTGCCATACTTTCCGTATCTGAAGTTGAACAAGCTGCAAAAACTGTACAAGCTACATTTAGCAACCTTTATTTTAGAGTTTATACAGGAACAGATCTGATGGGAGCCGAACTTGCGGGAGCATTAAAAAACTGTCTTGCAATCGCAGCGGGAATTGCTGATGGAATGGGTTATGGAGATAACACGAAGGCTGCTCTTATAACTCGTGGAATTAACGAAATGTTTGAAATTGCAAAATATTACAATGCTAATCCTAAAACATTTATGGGATTATCAGGGCTTGGAGATATTATTGTAACTTGTACAAGTAAGCATAGCAGAAACAGATTTGTAGGGGAAAAGCTGGGACAAGGTGAAAAAATTGAAGATATAGTTTCTCATATGAATATGGTATCAGAAGGTGCAGAAACAATAAAGGCCCTTTATAAAATCATAAAGGAAAATAATTTAAAAGCACCTATTTTCACGGCACTTTATGAAGTAATCTACAATGGAAAGCCAGTTTCAGAACTGGAATCTACATTTATGAGCAGAGATTTAAAATCAGAATTTTTAAGTTAAGAAATTATATAAAAAATAAAATTGGAGTGAGGTAATGGAAGATAACAACTTAAACTTGATGTCGTTATATTTAAGTGATATTCAAAAATTTGATTTACTCTCAAAGGAGGAAGAATATGAACTGTTAAAACGGATTAGGGAAGATGATGACGAGCAGGCAAGACAATTATTAATTTTATCAAATTTAAGATTGGTAATAAGTACAGCTAAAAAATCGCTTGGGAATGGACTTCCTCTGATTGATTTAATTAGTGAGGGTAATATTGGATTGATAAAAGCTATAAATAAATTTGATTATGAAAAAGGACATAGGTTTAGTACATATGCAGTATGGTGGATAAAACAGTCGATAAAAAAAGCAATTATTAATATAGGGCGTGATATAAGAATACCGTCTTATAAATACGAGCAATTATCAAAAGTGAATAAAGTTATAAAAGATTATACTGCTGTTCATGGTGAAGCTCCATCAACAGAATACATTGCAAAGGAAGTTGATTTGAAGGAAAGTAAAGTTATTTTGCTTTTGGGTGAATTTCAGGATATAATGTCACTGAATGAAACAATTGGTGATAATATTTACCTGGAAGACATTATTGGGAAAAATGATGATGTGGAAGATAAAATAATAAAAGAGGATCAGCTTATTGAAATGAAAGATTTGCTTGAAAAGGTTCTGAATGAGCGTGAAAGAGCAATTCTTGAATATCGTTACGGACTGTATGACAATAAAATTCATACATTAAAGGAAATCGGTGAACAGATGGGCATTACACGTGAAAGAGTCAGACAGATTGAAAAAAAGGCTATAACAAAATTAAAGGAACACTTGGAAGAATACAAAGATATATTATAAAAGAGAGGTGAACATATGTTACATATAATCGTTGATAGAAAATCATTGTTAAAAGCTATAACTATAGTTGAAAATGCAGTAACTGAAAATAAAATAAGAGAAGTCCTTTCTGGAATTTATATTGAAACAAACGAAGGAAAGGCAATTTTACGGGGAACAGACTTGGAACTGTCTATAAATACAAAAATAGAGGCACAAGTTGAAGAAGATGGAAAAATTGTCATAAAACATAAATTAATTGAAGAATTTTTAAAACAAATTTCTGATGAAAAAATTACACTAATTGAAGAAAATGGTAAACTAATAATTCAGGCAAGTTCTACAAATACTGAATTTTCATTATACAATGCAGAAAATTTCCCAGTTCAGTCAAAACTGGAAAATGGAGTTGAATATGTATTTGAAAAGGAAAAGTTATTAAATAATATTGAAAATGTAAAAATTTCAGCTTCTCCAAATCCAGAAAATCTAGCTGTAAACTGTATCAGAGTGGAAATTGAAGAGGACAAGTTAAAACTTGTTTCATCTGACACATATAGATTGACATACATTGAAGAAGATTTGGATGACACTCAAAAAGGGAAGGAAAATCTTAGTCTGAGCATTCCGTTAAAGACAATTGACGGATTAATAAAAATTATGAAACTTATTGATGAAGAAAATATTACCGTAAAATCAGATGGCTCAAAAGTATTTTTCCAATTTTCAAATGTAGAAATATTAACTCGTACAATTGATCTGCAATTTCCAGATTACAAGTCAATTTTAAATAATTCGCAGCATAATAAAAAAATATTGTTAAATACAAAGGATTTTTTATCAGTATTAAGAAGAACGGCTATATTTGTTAGGGATAACAAAGAAGCTAAAAATGGCGGAATATTTAATTTTGCCAATAACAGGCTGCTGCTTACTGGAACGAGTGAAAATGCGCAGATAAAAGAGGAAATTGCAACAATTCAGGAAGGTGATGATTTAAAAATTTCATTGAATGTAAGGTTTTTACTTGACTACATTTCTACAATTAAAGGAAAAGTAACCGTGCTGGAATTGTTAAATAACAAAAGTTCGGTAATTGTAAGAGATGAAGATAATGATAAATCACTATATTTCACAATGCCATTGGCACTTAGGGAAAGTTAAAAAATTTAAAATAAATTTTTACGAAAGGAGAATACACAATGCCTATAAAAATACCAAATAACTTACCGGCTGTAGATATTTTAGCAAAGGAGAACATCTTTGTAATGGATGAAAATAGGGCATTGTCGCAAGATATTCGTCCTTTAAAATTTATAATAATAAATCTTATGCCTACAAAAATTGAAACAGAAACTCAGCTATTAAGATTGCTTAGTAATACTCCGCTTCAAATGGAAGTTACCTTTTTGAAAATGGCTTCCTACGTATCAAAAAATATTTCAGAAGAACATATGTCTAATTTTTATAAAACTTTCAACGATATAGAGAATGATTATTTTGATGGTTTAATTATAACAGGAGCCCCAGTGGAGAATTTGCCCTTTGAAGAAGTTGCTTACTGGCAGGAATTGACAAAAGTTATGGAATGGAGCAAAACTCACGTTTATTCGACAATGTGCATTTGCTGGGGGGCACAGGCGGCACTTTACTATCATTATGGAATAAAGAAATATTCGTTAAAGGAAAAACTTTTTGGGATTTATCCCTTAAAAATTGATATTTGTCATACGATGCTGTTACGTGGGTTTGACGAAGTGTTTAATATGCCACAGTCAAGACACACGGAAGTACGTGCGAAAGATATTGAAAGTGTATCAGAATTGGAAATTATTGCATATTCTGAAGAGGCAGGAGTTAGCATTGTCCGTACTAAGGATAAGAGGAATATCTTTATTATGGGACATCTGGAATATGATAGAATGACGCTTGCAAAGGAATATGAACGAGATGTGAAATTAGGAAAAGATATAAAAGTTCCGTTTAACTATTATCCAAATGATGATGTGAACAGGGAACCGCTTTTTGTATGGCGGGCTCATGCAAATTTATTGTTTTCCAACTGGGTAAACCATCACGTTTATCAAGGTACGCCATATGATTTGACGAAATTGGAAGAAATTTCTAATTTTAAAATTTAGATTTAATTATAGTTTTAATTGTTTTCTATATTATTTATACTAAACCTCGCTTAAAAATAAGAATAAATTTTTATAATTTAGAAAAGTTGTAATAAATTCGTTATTTAAATGGGACTTAATATTAGATGAGAAATAATATTAATAACAACTCGGCTTGAGAAAAATAGAATAAATTGAAAAAGCTCTCATATGGGAGCTTTTTATAGTAAAAATTATTATTTATAGATAGAGATATTTTCCAGCAATGGGGAATCCATTATATCAAATGGCATAACCCAGCCACCGCCATTGGAGTCAAGATCTACTTCACGTCCAACTTTTTCTCCAGCCTTTTTAAACACGAGATAAATAAACTGTGAACAGTATAATCTTTTATCGAAGTTTTTATGAAACGTCAGTCCATACGGTTTAGTTACTGTTTCATCAATTTCCTTGAATAGTGCCGCTTTAAATTTTTTATCAATATCCTTTAGCCTAAAAATAGCTACTTTTCTATTAATGTTTTGCCAAGCATATAGTGGACTTTCGCTGTATCCAGCAGAATATGAGGGGAACTCAACTATTTTTTTATTTTCGTTAAGAACGGCGGCGTGCCCCCACATTGAACGTAATGTTGGCCTTTTTGATAAAATAAGAATATCTCCTGGCTGTAATTTATCTACATTTGCAATGACTTCTCTTGGAGAATACCAAAAATATTTATCCTCCGGCTTTGTTTTACATACAAGAGCAAAAGTTAATATTAGAAATAGTATTAATCTTCGTAGATTGGCTTTTAAACAAATATTCATATAAAATTTCCTTTCTTGATTAAACTTGTGATAAAACTACTTGAAAATCGAATTTAAAAATTTATTTAGGTGTAAAAATATATGTATAAAAATTTCTATATTTTAGAAGTAGTTTAAATATATTATATAAAAAAGAGAGAAAATAGTCCAGTTTATTTTTTAATAAAAAAAGTTTTTATTTATAATTTATTTATATTAACAAATAAATTAATTTTTTTTCAAAAAAATTTAAAAAATAGCTTGTATTTTTTCTAAGTTTATGTTTTAATTAAAGTAGGGAAGTTAAATAAAATTAAAATATTTTTAGAGTAAGGAGGAATGAATGCAGACTAATCCAGCTTTAGCTGAACGAAAACAAAGAATTGATTCCAATATGTCCAAAATTAAGCATAAAATCGTGATTATGAGCGGTAAAGGTGGCGTTGGAAAGACAACAACATCTGTTAATTTAGCTTATGGATTATCGATGCGGGGATATAAGGTTGGTATTCTTGATGCTGATTTGCATGGGCCTAATGTTCCGATTATGTTTGGAAAAGAAGGCGTAAAACTTTCAAAGATTTCTGAACCGCTGGAAATAACAAAGAATTTACATATATCATCATTAAGTTTTTTTGTTCCAGATGATTCACCAGTTGTGTGGAAAGGCCCACAAAAAATTACAGCAATAATGGAAATGCTGGAAGGAATTAAATGGGGCGAAATTGACTTTTTAATAGTTGATTTGCCTCCAGGAACAGGTGATGAAACATTGGGTATTGCACAAAATATAGGCACAGATTCAAAAGCAATAATTGTTACAACACCACAGAAGGTTTCTTTACTGGATTCTACAAGAGCAATAAATTTTGCTAGACTGATAAATTTAAATCTGCTTGGTATAATTGAAAATATGAGTGGTTTTATTTGCCCTGACTGTCAAAAGGAAGTGAATATTTTTAAAAAAGGCGGTGTCAAAAAGTTGGCTCAAGAGAAAAAAACTGACTTTCTAGGCTCAATACCATTAGATGAGAATATCGTAGAATCTAGTGATAATGGGTTACCATTTATTTCAAACGATTCTGTGGCATCAAGACGGATGAATGACGTAATTACTAAAGTAATTGAAAATTTAGAAAACAAAAACGAAAGTAAATAAATGTGAAAGGAGAAGTATTTTAAATATATTATAAACGTTAATATATTTATCATACAACAAAAAAATGAAAGTATTAGTATTTAATAAAAATGAAAAAACCAGAATGGTAGTGGGACAGCTATTAAAAGAATTGAGTTTTAATGTAATATTGGCAGAAAATGAAGAACAAATGCTGGACGCACTGAAGACAGAATCTCTTGATATTTCTTTTTTAGACATCAGCTCAATTGAAGATTTTCCATTGGCGATCGAAAGAATAATAAGATATAAACGACAAAGTTATATTTTAATGGCAATTGAACAGGACGACAGATATGCTAAGACAGAGGCATTATTAAAAGGAATCGATGACTACATATATAATGACTTTAGACTGGAAGAACTTTCTGCTAAATTCAGAGCAATCGTAAGAATTTTAAACAAACGTTTGACAGAAGACGAAATGGGAATTTTGACAGCTTACGACTTAACATTAAATCCTGCAAACAGAGAAGTTAAACGTGACGGAAAAGAAATTGAATTAACAAATAAAGAATTTTTATTGCTTGAATATTTTTTAAGAAACAAGAACAGAGTGCTTACAAGAACTATGATTTCTGAAAAAATCTGGGATATAGACTTTGTTTCAGAAAGTAACATCGTAGATGTGTATGTCAATTTCTTAAGATCTAAGATAGACAAGGGATTTGATCAAAAAATCATAAAAACTGTAAGAAGTGTTGGATATATTATAAAGGAATAGTATAATTTCCTAACAAGCAATAGTGAATATCTTGATTAATCAATTCATAATTGTAATAATAACAAATTCATAAAAAATATAAATTTTTATTGATTTTATAAAATTAATGTGCTAAAATGTATCATAATAATAAATTTGGGAGTGATAAAAAATGTTTAAACAGATAGAATTATCGTATAACTTTGATGCATTGGAGCCAAATATTGATGCAAAAACTATGGAAATCCATTATGGAAAACATCATGCAGCTTATACAAACAATTTAAATGATGCACTAAAAAATAATGCACCACAATTTTTTGAAAAGCCAATAGAAGAAATTTTAGCAAATTTAGATATATTGCCGGAAAATATACGTGGAGCTGTAAGAAATAATGGGGGAGGTTTTTACAATCATAATCTGTATTTTGAAATAATGGGGCCTAACGCAGGAGGAGAGCCTACAGGAGAATTAGCTGAAAAAATAAGCGAAGCATTTGGAAGTTTTGATGAATTTAAGAAAGAATTTTCAAAAGCTGCAGCGACTAGATTTGGCTCAGGATGGGCTTGGCTTGTTGTAAATAAAGATGGAAAATTAAAAATAACTTCGACTGCAAATCAGGACAACCCATTAATGCCGGGAGCAACTTCTTGTGGATGTTCACAAGGGACTCCAATTTTAGGAATAGATGTATGGGAACATGCATACTACCTAAATTATCAAAATAGACGTCCAGATTATATTTCAGCATTCTTTAATGTTATAAACTGGGATAAAGTATCTAAAAAATATGAAGCTACAAAATAAGACAAAGTAAATTAAAATAGATTTATAGATTGAATTGGAAGCATTAATTACAATAATTCCAGTTCAATCTTTTTCTTATTTAAAAGTTTCAGATATTATTTGAATTAAAAAATATTTGTTTATAAAAGTTGACTGAAATTATTTAATTTGTTATACTTAATTTAGATGGATAAAAATATAAAATAAAATTTTAAACAGGAGGAAATAACTATGGAAAAAGTGACAAAAGATATGAATATAATGGAAGCAGTTGAAAAATATCCAATTATAGCACAGGTGCTTATGAGATACGGGCTTGGATGTGTTGGGTGCATTATTTCGAGTGCTGAAACATTGGGAGAAGGTATTGCAGTTCACGGATTAAATCCAGACATGATTCTTGAGGAAGTAAATATGATTCTTGAGAAACAGGAAGGATAAATCATTTTAAAAATAAAAAGATAATAAAAAAGTGTACGATTTTAGATTAATTTCTATTTAGTACACATTTTTTATTTATTTAAACTATTAATAAAAATCCATAAATAATATTTGTTAATAAAATTATTCCAACAAAAAACCTATTTATAAATTTAAAGATACTTTGACTTCCGAATGTAAAACTTAATGCTAGATTTAAAAGTGAATAACATAAAAACACCACCGAAAAATTATTAAAAATTAAAAATTTTGGAGTTTTTAACAGCATTAAAACTGGCGGTAATAAGTATCGGAATGAAGCAAAGAAAGTATATAAAAATATAATCAGGACTTCAAATAATAATATCAATACAGTTATTCTTTCAGCAAATTGCACTTGCTTGCCACGTAAAAATAAAAGTGATACAAATGAATAAATTCGTACAAAAAGTAATAACAATGTTAAAAATGCAAATGCGTTAATCATATCAATTCTCCATATTTTATAGTTTTATACATTTTATCATATTTGAGATAAATTCTCAAGAAAATTAAAAAAGAATTATTTTATCAAATTCCTTAAAAATTATAACAAATGCTGTTCTCTTGCCATTTTTTCCAGCTCTCTAATTCTATCCTCAGTAGATGGGTGTGTACTAAATAAATTTTTTAAGTTAAAGCTGCTAGCTGAAAATGGGTTTATGATAAACATATGTGCTGTTGCAGGATCTTGTCTATTCATTGCGATATTGTGACTGTAACTTTCCAATTTTTGCAGTGCATTACGTAAATATAATGGATTTCCTGAATATTCCGCTCCAGCTCTGTCCGCCATATATTCCCTTTTTCTTGAAATGGACATCTGAATTATTGAAGCTGCTATTGGAGCTAAAAATGAAAGAAGCATTGCAGTTCCAACATTGTTTCTTCTTCTACCTTCATCTTTATTATTTCCACTTGATACATAAGGCAAAAATCTTGCAATATTGACAATCGCTCCAGCAAAAGTGGCAGCAATCGTACTCACTAAAATATCACGATGCTTTATATGTCCCAATTCGTGAGCCATAACTCCAGCCAGCTCATTATCATCCATCAATTCAAGCAGTCCAGCAGTACAGGCAACCGCAGCATTTTGAGGATTTCTCCCAGTTGCAAAGGCATTTGGCTGACGTTCCGGAATTATATAAATTTTTGGCATTGGTAAATTTGCGTTGTTTGCCAGTTTTTGTATTAACTGATATAACCTTGGATTATTTCGGGAAGTAACTTCCTGCCCATTATATGCTTTTATAACCATCTTATCGCTAAACCAGTAGCTATAAAAACTCATTCCCCCAGCAATCAGAAGTCCAATCAAGGCCCCTCGCTGATTTCCCAATACACCACCAATCGCTACAAAGAGAAAAACTAATCCAAACATTAAAAAACCTGTTTTCATAGTATTTATAAACATAGGCATTTTTATTCTTGTATAATATAGTTACATTATACAAGCTCCTTTCATTTAATTTTTGCTAAAGGTATTATATTATAAATTAATATTTTTTTCAATATTATTTATTTAATAACATATAATAAAAATTTATTCTTACACTATTTACATTTTACATATTTATGATATAATATGAGCGAAATTTTTAGATAGAAAAAAGTAAAGTGAAAATGAATATTGAAAGGGGAGATGATTAAAAAGTGAGTGGTAAAAATCAGACGTTTGCCAGATTTTCCATGATGGTTGGAGAAGAAGGGATTGAGAGATTGAAAAACTCTAAAGTTATTGTATTTGGAGTTGGTGGAGTGGGCTCTTATACTGTGGAGGCTTTGGCTAGATCAGGAATCGGGCAGATTACGATGGTTGATTTTGATGAGATTTCAGAGTCAAATATTAATAGACAGCTGCATTCACTTAGAAGTACAATTGGAAAGTCTAAGATTGATGTTATGAAGGATAGAATTTTAGATATTAATCCAGAATGTAAGGTGGAGCTTGTGAAAAAGCTGGTTTATGATGATGTTGATGAAATTTTGGGAAATTCTGAAAATAAATCTTTAAATAATAGTAAATACGATTTTGTTGTGGATGCGATTGATGTTATCAGAAGCAAGGTTAATCTGATCGAGTATTGCGTAAAGAATAAAATAAATATCATTTCTTCAATGGGATTTGGTAACAAGATGCGTCCTGAAATGGTGGAAATTGCAAAAATAAAAAATACTTCCGTTTGTCCGATGGCAAGAACTATTAGAAGTATTTTGAAAAAGAAAGGAATTACAAATGTTCCAGTTGCATTTTCAAAAGAAATACCTGTACAGCCGAATAAATCAGAATTATTTAAGGAAGAATTGCCAACTGAATTTAGGGAAAATAACACAATTCCAAGAAAGACTACACCTGGAAGTAATGCTTTTGTACCAGGAACAGCTGGACTTGTGCTTGCTTCTTATGTAGTCAGAAAGTTATTGGAGTGGGATTAATCCCATTCTTTATGGTTTAAATAGTTGAAATTAATTATCTACTAAATAAATATTTGAAAATAATTGAAAGAAAAAAGGAGTGAAATTGATTGGAAGAAAGAAAAGAAGCTGTATTAACAGTAAATGAAGAAAAAAATTTGGAGAGAAATCAGAAAAATGATTCTCCAAAATGGGACTCAAATAGGAAGAATCTGTTGGTTAAAATATTGATTGTAATTGGACTGATTTTATGTATTTTTGGAATAATGGATAAAATTTTTGAGCATACAATTTTTAATTTTTTCAAAAATTTGACAATGCCGTATTTGGAAAAAACTTATGAAGAGTCGAAAAAGATGTTTTTGACATTATCGCTTTTGAAGGGGACGACGGATATTATTGAGGGAAGTACGGTTAATGTCAGTATGATTGTTGGGATGGAAATTGAAATTGGAGATATTATTCAGCCTATTTATGATATGATAAATATTTTGTGGAAAGTGTCACTTGCGAGCGTTGTTATACTGAAGCTGGAAACGATTTATTATGAAATTTTTAAGGTGAAATTAGCTACAATTTTGACATTTATTTCATTAATTACGATTTTTCCATATACTATTTACAAAAATAAAATTACAAGAATTTTTAGAAAGATTTCTAAATATTCATTTTTTATATTATTGTACATTTACATAGTTTTACCAAGTGCAATATTTGTAAATTCAACAATATCAAGCTATTTTGAAAAAGAATACAAGGAACCTGCAATTGTTGAACTAAATCAGGATTTGGGAAGATTAAATAAAGTAAAGGATGAAATGCTTTCGTTAGATCAGTCTAAAAGTATTTTTAATATTCCAGGGCAAATTGACAGTGCAAAAGTCAAGATTGATAATTTTTCAAAGGAAATAAATGTTATTTCAAAAGACTTGGTTGAAAATACGCCAGTTATTATTGGAATAATTTTATTGACATCAATAGTATTGCCATTGTTAATAGCAATTTTACTTTATGTGGTTACGAAGTCGATTGTTTTTGAGAAGATTGGTGGAGGTAGGAAGAATTGAAAGGAAATGCAATATTAAAAATTTTGATTGCACTTTTGTAGGAAAAAGGGTATAATTTAATTATTAAATAGTAGTTAAGGAGATGGTAATATGGAAAAAATAATAAATGTTGCTCAGTATATTTTCAATGAATATAAAAGAGTAACAGAAGAAATTATTGATGAAATGAAATTGCAAAAATTATTATATTTTTCACAGAGAGAAACATTTGCTATTTTAAATCAGCCTCTTTTTAACGAAGTATTTGAGGGGTGGAAGTATGGACCTGTTTCTAGGGAGGTTAGAACAGTTTTTACTGAAGATGGTATAAATGCACAAACAGAAGATATAAAAAGCGAAAGTAAATACATAATAAATAACATAATTCAAGAATACGGGGCATTGGCTTCGTGGAAATTAAGTGTATTGACACATAAAGAAACTTCGTGGCTTAACTCACGAAAAGGACTTAAAAAGGAAGAAAATGGAAATGTGAAAATTAAAATGGAAGATATAAGAGAAGATGCAAAAAAAGTAAGGCCTTATGATTATATGTGGGATATGTATTATGACGAATTTGAAGATTATGAAGTGATAGTTTAATGATAGGTAAAATAGTCAAATGTTTAACCCAATATTATGATATAAGATTACAGAGAAATTCCATTAAATCAAGACCTGCGTTAGTATTAAAAAGTCCTGTAAATGATGATTACGTAGTCCTTCCTATCTCGAGTATTTCAAATAGAGCAAACGTAAATCCGATATACGATATAGAAATAGATCCAGTAAAATTTCCTAAAATAAATTTGACAAGATTATCGTATGTTAGAACACACAGAATAGTTTCAATACCAAGACAGCAAATAGATACAAGTGTTATAATAGGAGATTTAAAATTAGATTACGAAGAGCTATTTTTAGAAATAGTGGAAAAAGTGGAGCAATTTCACAATGAAATTATGGAAGGACTATTAGAATAGTGAAAGTATTTTAAGAATAAGAATCACAGTTATTCAGTTAGCTGTGATTTTTTTGTTGATTTATTTAAAATAACTTTACTAAAGTTAATAATTTTATAATTTTTTGTAGATATGGACAAAAAGTGTCCAACTTATTATGATATAATCATTATAAAATTGGAAAAGCCTTTTTTTTGAGGTATAATTCTAAGGATATACAAATTATAAATAAAATGAAAATATTGATTCACTAAATTTTATGGAAAGGAAAAAGATGGAAAAGTCAGTAAAAACAGAGAAGTTATTTAGGTTTATAGAAATTAAGGAAAAACTGGAAAAAGGAGAAATTTTAAAAAAGAAAAAATTGTCTGAGAAATATGGAGTTAGTGAAAAGAGTATTCAGCGTGATTTTGATACATTAAACAGTTATTATGCTGAAAAAAATCAAAGCAAGGTTGTATATAATTGGCAAAAAGAGGGCTATGAACTGCAAAAAGATGTGAATATAAATGTATTTACTAATGAGGAAATATTAGCAATTAGTAAAATATTGCTGGAAAGTAGAGCATTTTGTAAGGAAGAATTAGAGATTCTTTTAAGGAAAATAGCAAAGCAGGCAGCCAGTAGTGACAGCTATAAGAGAATTGAAAAAATCATAAAAAATGAGCGATTTAACTATGTTCAATTACAACACGGAAAACCTCTCCTTAAATCGATTTGGAATTTATCCAAATACATTACTGACAGAAAAATTATAGAAATTGAATATACGTCTAACATTGGAAAAAAGAAATTTCATGCAGTAAAGCCACTTTCAATAATGTTTTCAGAATTTTACTTTTATCTAATTGTATTTATGGTAAATAAAGATGATGAGATACCAATTGTCTTTAGGATTGACAGAATAACGGAAGTCAGAAATACAAATAAAAAATTTGATATTCCGTATAATTCAAGATTTGAAGATGGAGAATTTAGAAAAAGGATACAATTTATGTATTCAGGAAAATTGCATAAAGTAAAATTTGAATATACAGGGCTGAAAGAAGTAGTTCTGGATAGGTTACCAACGGCAGAAATAAAGAAAGAGGAAAATTTGGAAAATAATATGAAAAAATATACAATTTGGGCTGAAATTTATGGAAAAGAAGGAATTAAAATGTGGCTTAGAAGTCAAGGGAAAAAAGTAAAAATATTGGAGGATTAGAAATGGAAAATTTTAATTTTAATAAGTATTCTGATGATGTTCAAAGATTTATTTCAGAACTTGAAGAAATAGATAGCATAATTGATCAGAATCATTCAATATTGATAAAAAGCAATTGGGAAATAATTATGAAAGAATGGGAAATCAAAGGAGTAGAAAATAAAATTGCTTTTTTTCACAAAAAAATAAAAGCATTAAAGGAAGTTTTTATCGATTATGATTTACAAAAAGATAAACTGATAATAAATGATAAAAATGGAGTTTATCCTTATACATTTGAGTTAAAAAAATTTATAAGAGAAATAAAAAATAAATATAATTCAAAACTTTATAATGAAGTATGCAAAATTAATAATTATAAAAAAGAATTATCACAGGAAATAAAGAAAGAAAATAAGTTTACAAACGTGTGGACTGAAACCAATAGAAAAAAGGAAATTTTAAAAAATACAATAAAACAGTCCCGAAAACTATACAATTCAATACTTAGTGAAAAACAGTTAAAATTGGATCTTGTTATCAATTCAGAAAGAGTAAATTTAAGTAAAAAACTAATAGATACATTAGCAGAATTAGCAGAAAAAGAGGCAGAAAGACAAAAATTGTTATCTGAATATGAAAAATTACTCTTAAAAAGGGAAGGATTTGTGAATAAAATTGAGATTGAGGAGATGTTTAGGGATAGGAAGGAAGAGGAGTTGAAGGGGATGAATAGAAAAGTATAAATTTTTTGAATAGGAAAAAGAAAAGGAGATAGAAAAATGGTTAGTAAAACAATAATTTTTAATTACCGCTACGGAATAGACATATATTTTACTACGGAGGTTATGCGAAAAGCACGAGAATTTGAAAGTAAAATTGAAATTGAGTATGATGGAAAAAAAATAAAAAATAAATCTTCATTGATGTTAAGCGGTTTTGGAATTAAAATGGGTTCAGAAATTACTATTTATGCAGATGGAACTGACGAGGAAGAAGCATTGGAAACAGTATCAAATCTTTTAGGAATTATAGCTGAAGAAGATATATGCAAGCAGGAAATGGCAATTGTGGATGAACAGGAAGAACTGGAAAAAGAAAAAAACAAAAGTCCAGAAGAAATTGAAAAGGAATTAGAAAAAATTGTTGAAGAAGCCGCATCTAACAAAGATAATCTTACAATTGGAAAGAGAATAATATGTAGCCGTAGAAATAATCAACTAGGTATTGGGATAAATATTGGAGGATGTATTATTCATCCATTTAATTTGATGGCAGGACCTGACTTTGATGTTAAAACTTCAATTGAAAGAATTTGGGATGTTATGGTTTATCGAATTGACAAGAAATTTAGAATTAATAATTCGATGTGGACAATAGTTCCTTCTATAAAAAAGAGAATTAAAGATATTATAGAAGAAGATGTTAAAAAAAATAATTTGGAAGAAAAATTATCAGAATCAATGATTCCTTATGTGTATTTTAATGTTCCGGGTTCAATAATGTCTCAAGTAACAAGAAAACTTAGAAACGCATATATAGTTTCATTAAAGAATACACTTAAATATGAGGATTCAGGGGAAATAATTGTGCCTACATATAAGGAGTTTATGATGGAATTTGATAGGAATTTTGAGATGCCGGAGATTAAGTGGAGCATGATGAGATTTATAAAATAATAATAAAATCTTTAATAAAAAAATGTAAGATTAAAAATTTTAAATTAATATAGTAAAATCTCTTTAAAACCGAATTCAAAAGTTATGGCTATTCTACTCCAACCTTAAATTTATATAATTTTTAGTAGTTCAATTTTAAACGGGGTCGAGTATATAATAAAATTTATTCATATATTAGCTAAGACTTAATAAAAAATTTGAAAATATTTGAAGGTGTGGTATAATATCCGTAGTAAAATAATAAAAATATTAAAAGGAATTAATTATGATTCAAGAAAATAACTATAAAAAAAGGGAAAATAAAATTATACTAATGATTGCAGGAGAAGCCAAAAGCGGGAAATCAACTTTTATTAATGCATTTTTAGGAAAAGAAATTTTACCTACTGATGCTAAACAATGTACAAATTCTATTATAAAAATAAGATATGGAGAAAAATTATCTTTAATTTTAAAATATATGAATAGTTCAAGAATTATAACAAATTTTGAAAAAATTAGGAAAAATTTGAAAGAAGGAGCCTCAATTGATGACAAATATAGAGATTTACCAGTATTTCTTATAAATAATTTTATATTAAAAAATAAAGATGATATTAATGAAAAAAGTATAAAAGATTTTATTAAAAGTGTAGAAAAAGAAAATATTTACGGATATTGTTATGAAGAATATAGCCAAAAAATTAAAAATTATATTCAAAATAAACAAAACTGGGATAAGATAATAACTGAAATAGAAATATCATATCCTTTTGAAAATGAAGTATTTAAAAATGTAATAATTGTTGACAGCCCAGGTGTCAATGCTGAGGGAAGATTAGGAGATATAACAAATCAAGTTATAAAAAATGTTGATGCAATAATATTTGTGAAACCAATAATAGGACAAGCCTTAGAGTTAAATTCATTTATAAAGTTTATTGAAAAAAATACTAATAATAAAGATAAAGAAAATGTATTTTTATTATTAACTCATTCTTCAAGTGAAACAAAAGAAAAATTAGAAATACTGAAAAAAGAAGCAGTAAAAATTTATGGTAATAAGGTAAATACTCAACAAATAGAATATTTAGATAGCAAAGTACAACTTTTCATTAATGAGATTAAAGATATGGATTCAAAAGAAATAGAGGAATATTTGGAAAAGTTGGAAAAAGAAGGTTTATATTTTAATTTTATGACACCACCAATAAACATAAAAAAATTTAATAAGGCTGATTACATTAAATATTTGGAAAGTAAATCTAATTTTAGTAACGCGTATAAAGAAATTTTAAAATTTATAGTTAAAAATTTAAGAAAAGTAATTAAATAGTGTATAATAAAAAGTACAAAAAAAATAAAAAATTGAAAATGCCTAATTAAAAAAAGGAGAATAGTAAAATGATTCACAAAAATAGTGATAATAAAAAAAAGAATAAAGTATTAGAAAATGAAGGAACAGAAAAATTTGTAAGAAAAGAACAATATTATGCTTTAAATGAAATAATAAAAGAAATCCCAAGTATTTGTAAAAAAATAGAAGATGGTTTAAAATATGAAATGAAGTTATATGAAGATAAAATAACAAAGGATCCTACTGAATTTGCAGTTCAAATTGACGAAATTAAAACTAAAATTAATGAAATTAATATAAAAATTGGTAGAAAAATAGATGAAGTAAAAGAAAAATATATTAATCCTAAAGGAATAATACTAATAAAAACGGAAGAAAAAATTTTAGAGTTAAAAAAAGAAATCGAATATCTTGATACAAAAAATGATGATTCCATAAATGAATTAAAAAAAATATCATTAGAAAAAATAAAAGAATTAAAAGAGTCTTGTAAAATTATACAAAGAGATATAGTAGAAGAATACAACAAAGAATTTGATGCATTAATTGATAGATTTGAAGCAATATATCCAACACTAGAACTAGATTTTACAGAAGAAGATTTAAAAAATATGGAAGATGAAATTAAAAAAGATATTTTTGAAGAAAAATCATATGAAACAGGAATAATATTTAAAAAAACATATTTCTATTCTGAATATTCAAAAACTAAACACTTTGAAATACTAAAGGAAAATATACTTGGTAAAATGAATGAAATTCAAATAGAAGTCGTGAATAATCTAATAGATTTTGTTAATAATATTAGTAGTGAGTATGTAAAAGAGTTAATAAAAAATGCAAATGAACATAAACAAAAATTTAATGAGTTACTAGAAGAAAAAAACGAGAGTGATATAAAAATGAAAGTTGACAAATTAGAATATCTAATTAAAGAAATAACTTTATTTGAAAATAAAGCTAAAAATTTAAGAGAAGAAATAAAGAAATATATTTAAAAATATTATAAAATAAAGGAGAATAGCAAAATGATTCAAAAAAATAATTATGAGGAAAAAAAACAGAAAGTATTAGAATTAAATGAGAAATTTCAGGAAATAATAGAAAAAAATGATGTAAAAGAGAAAGTAAGACAAATTCAGAAACCAATAAGTGGCTTGAATAACCAAATTGAAAACATAAAGAAAGATAAGTTTGTACTTATGATAGCAGGAGAAGCAAAAAGTGGGAAATCTACTTTTATAAATGCTTATTTAGGTAAAGATATACTTCCTATGGATGTTAAGCAATGTACAAGTTCAATTATAGAAATAAAATATGGAGAAGAATTTTCTTTACTGGCTGAATATGCTGGTGGTAAAAAAGAACAGATAAAAGGTAAAGAGGATATAGCAAAATTTTTGAAAGATAATGCCGCATTAAATGATGATTATAGGGATATACCTGTTCCAACTATTAACAATGAGATATTAGTAAAATACAAAGGAAAAATATCTGAAAGAGTAGTAGAAAATTTAATAGAAGAGGTTAAAGAAGACAATATATACAATTTACCTGAAGAAGAATACAATGGTAAAATAAAAAGGTACATTGAAGAAAATAAAAATAAATGGCAGAATATTATTACAAAAATGGTAATTTTATATCCATTTAAAATAGAATCACTAAAAAATATAGAAATAATAGACAGTCCAGGAGTAAATGCAGCAGGACATGTAGGAGATGTAAGTGAAAATTATATAGAAACAGCAAATGCAATAATGTTTTTAAAATCTATAACAGGACAGGCATTAGAATCAACTTCATTCAAAAAATTTTTAGATAAGGGAAGTGTAGAAAGAAATAAGGGAACTTTATTTTTAATACTAACACGTGCAGCAGATTTAAATAATCAGAATTTAGAAAAACAAAAAGAAGAGGCAAAAAAACAGTATGGAAGTAAAGTTGATGAGGGACAGATAGTTGTAGTAGATAGTAAAGTACAGATGTTTCTTAATGAGATTTCAAAATATTCAACTTATGATGATATAAAAGAATATTTATTTGAATTACAGAATAACAATCAAATTGAAGGTTTTATGAATCCACCAATAAATGTATCAGAAAAAAGTAGTTATATGAAATACTTAATAGAAAAATCAAGATTTGAAGACATAAATGAAGCAATAGAAAAATTTGCAAGAAAATCACAGTATTATGCTTTAAATGAGGCAGTGAATAATATTTCAAATATTTGTGAGAAAATAAAAGCTGGTATAAGTGATAATATTGAACGGTATGAATCTAAAATTACAAAAGATCCTACTGAATTTGCAAAAGAAATTAATGAAATTCAGAAAAAAATTGATGAAATTAATATAAAAATTAGTAGAAAAGTAGATGAAGTAAGATTCAAATATATAAATTCTAAAGGGATAATAGAAAAAAAAGCAGAAGAAAAAATTTCAGAGTTAGAAAAAGAAATTAAATCTCTTGATGCAGAAAATGATAATTCCATAAATGAATTAGAAAAAATATCGTTTAGAAAAATAGAAGAGCAAAAAGAATTTCAAAAAGTTATACAGGAAGAAATAGTTAAAGAATGTAATGAAACATTAATTTTATTAAGTGACGGATCAAAAATATCATATCAAGTATTAGAACCGAATTTTACAGAAGAAGATTTTAAAAATATGAAGGATGAAACTGAAAAAGAGGCTAATGAAGAAAAGTCTTATGAAACTGGAGTAACATTTAAGAAAACACATTTTTATTCTGAATATTCAAGAAATAAACATTTTGAAGTACTAAAAAATAATATACTTGATAGAATAAAAAAAATTCAAAAAGAAGTTGTGAATAATTTAATAGATTTTGTTTGTAGTATTAGTGACAAATATACAGAAGAATTATTTAAAAATGCAAATGAAGAAAAACAAAAATTAAATGAATTACTTGAAGAAAAAGCGAAAACAGAAGAAATAAAAGAAAAAATTGAGAAACTAAGATGTATAATTCAAGAAGTAAATACATTTAAAGAAAAAATTGAAAATTTAAGAAAGGAAATAAAAGAGTATGTATAATAGAGAAAAAGATATAGATGAAATATTTTTAGATTTAAAAAAAGAATCATATGAAGTATTCAATTTAAGTTCAAATATAGACAGTATAATTAAAAAAATTATTGACAAAATTTCATTAGATTTGACGATTAAAAGTAAAATGTTAATTACAGATATATATTCAGAAATGTCAAAAAGAACTTTAGCATCTAAAGAATTTGAAGATATTGAAAGAAAAAGTAAATTTTATGAAACAAATATAAAAAAAGAGATATTAGAAAAATATAAATTTCAAGTGACTAATAAAATTGACTATAAAGAAGCAAATAAATTATACACTTCACTTGGAATGGCGGCAGGAACGATGGCAATAGGTGGAATTTTGAAATATGTGTTACAAAATAATATAAATATTCCTTTTATTGCTATAATTTGTGGAGCAATTATGGCTTTTGGAGCATCTTATTTTTTAAAGCCCTCAGCAAATAAAAGAAATTTGGAAAAGGCTGTAGATGAATTTTTAGATAAGACAAAAAAAGAATTTATTGCTTGGTTTCATGAAATTGAAAAATACTACAATAAAAGAGTAAGAGATATTATTAATTATTTTGAGGAGAAATAAAATGGAGAATGAACTAGAAAAACATGAAAAAGAATTTAGAAGAGATACAGAAGTTATTACAATACAAGGTAATGAACTTTTGAAAACTTTATATCCACACTATTTAATTGGAGAAAATCAGCTTGAATCGTATATTGAAAAAGATTCTTCATCAATTTTGAATAAATTTAAATATTTTAGGATAAAAAGTTGCTCTGTTGAAAAAATCGGAGATGAATTTGACTATTTGTATCAAAAAATGCAAAAATTATTTTCTGCTATTCATCCGTTAGGATTAACTGTAACATACGGAGTAGTAACAATAGATGGAATGGCTAATATTGTTTTTGGGATTAATAATACTGAAAATATAGAATTAATAAAAAAAGTTATTTCAGGATTATTGTTAGGAATAGAATTAGAAGAAATTGAACCTAAATTTGAAAAATGTATTAATAGATATAATGGGATATTTTCAGCTATTCCTTCTTGTAAAATTGAAAATAAAAAACAGAAGTTTGATATTTCTCCTCTAATGAGAGGATTGAATGGTGAAAATTATACATTATTATTTATTGCAACTCCTGTATCAGAAAATGTAGTTTCAAAAAAAATGGAAGATTTAATTCAAATTAAGGATAACTGTTTTGCAGTAAGTAAAAGAAATATTGCTAGACAACAGGGGAAAACTAAGACTGATACTAGAACTGAAGGAGAAAGTGAAAATACATCTCATACAGTAGGAGCTTATGCTGGATTTTTTTGGGTATTTGGAGGAGGAGTTTCTTATTCACACAATTGGTCTAAAGGAAAAAATTGGAGTGATAGTGTTTCAAATGCTATTTCAAATAATGAAACAATTTCAGGAGATGTACAAAATAGTTTTGCTTTAGAGTTAATGGAATATGCAGAAGAAGGAATTGAAAGATTCAAATTAGGAAAAACTTGTGGAATGTGGAAAACTGTGATTACTTATTCTTCAGATTCAAAATTAGCAAGAAATCTTATACAATCATCGTTAAGCGGAGAAATTGCAAAACCAAATTCCAAATTATTACCAGCTAAATCATTTAGTTCTGATAATATTTCTGAAACTTTACTTATTCCAAAAGGAATGACAGATAAAGAAATGGAAAATCCACTGGCAACTTATTTAAGTTCTACAGAATTAAGTTTGATATGTACGTTACCAACTGACAGCACACCTAATTTTGAATTAATAAATCAAAGGCAGTATTCATTGAGATTACCTGATTCAAATGGAGAAACAATTGAAATTGGAAAAGTTTCAGACAATGGGAATATTATAGACAATATGAGTTTTAAAATGACAGAAGATGATTTAAATAAACATACTTTTGTATGTGGGATTACAGGAAGTGGAAAAACTACAACCGTTAAAAATATTTTATCAAACTGTGAAAAACCATTTATGGTAATAGAACCAGCTAAAAAAGAATATAGAAATATTGAACTTAAAAATAATACAAATGTTGAAGTTTATACTCTTGGAAAACCTGAAATAAATTGCTTACAGATGAATCCGTTTTATATACTTCCAGGAATAAGTCCTCAGATGCATATTGATTTTTTAAAGGATTTATTTAATGCTTCTTTTTCATTTTATGGTCCAATGCCCTATATTCTTGAAAAATGTCTTCAAAACATATATATTAAAAAAGGCTGGAATTTAGTATTGGGGTATCATCCTTATTTAATAAACGAAAAAAGCTTTAATAATCTATTTGATATTGATAAAATGAATAAAAAATATAATCTTTCGTCACACAAATTTCTTTTCCCAACTATGTATGATTTGAAATGTGAGGTTGAAAGATACATAGAAAAAGAATTACAATATGAAGGAGAAGTTTCAGGGAATATAAAATCAGCTATAAAAACAAGATTGGAAAGTCTGTGTAATGGTGCAAAAGGATTCATGTTTAATACAAATGAATTTGCTAACATAGAAAAGCTTTTAAACAAAAATACTATTTTTGAATTGGAAGGACTTGCAGATGATTCAGATAAAGCTTTTTGTGTAGGGTTGCTTATAATATTTATTAATGAATATCGGCAAGTAAAAAAAGAAGAAGAAGGAAGCAAGGAATTAGAATTACAGCATTTATTAGTAATTGAAGAAGCACATAGATTACTTAAAAATATTGGTACAGAAAGAATATCAGAAAATATGGGAAATCCTAAAGGAAAAGCAGTAGAGCATTTTACAAATATGATAGCAGAAATGCGTTCATACGGACAAGGAGTTATTATTGCTGAGCAGATACCGACTAAACTTGCTCCAGATGTAATAAAAAATTCATCAAATAAGATTATTCATAGGATAGTTTCTTATGATGATCAGGAAATAATAGCAAATACGATTGGACTTTCAAGAGAGGATGCACTTTACTTGGGAATGTTAAAGACTGGATTTGCAGTCTGCCATAAAGAAGGAATGGCAAATCCAATAAATGTGAAAGTAAATTATGTTCATGATAAGTTTATTTCAGATTCAAAACTATATGGTAAAGAACCTGAAGAAAGAAAGGAGCGTATAAATTTAAGTATTATAGATTCAGGTTTGCAAGATATAATAGATGAAAAATCAATCAAATTATTAAGAACCTTAATGATATGTGATACAGATATAGTAATAAAATCTATAAGAAAAATTAAGGAAGAAATCGAAAACAGCTTAATTTCTAAAAATATCAAATTAATTTTCCCAACTTTAGAAGAATTAAATAAAATTTTATCACAAAAAATAGTAGAATCTGTAGTAAAATTTCTAGGAAATGGAATATTCAGCTTAAATAAAATAGTATCAGAAGAATTGTTTAGTAAAATAATGGAGAGTATTAAGTATCCTGAAGAAGAAAATATAACTGAATTAAAAAAAATAATGGAGAAAGAATACGAAAGACGATTAAAAGAAAAGGTCAAAGAAATTTTAATTCAAGAAATAATATATAAAATAACATTAGAAAATATAGCTGAGATTGATATTATAAGTAGTATAAAGAATTTCTTTGTTATAATAACGGATAAAGAGATTGATGAAATAATTGAAAAATTGAAAGGGGAAATAAAAAATGGAGAAATTTATTAAATCTATTGTTGAAAATTCAGTTAAACCTAATGAAATAGGCAATTTAGAAGAATTTGGAATTTCTGAATTGAAAAATGGTAAAATTATAGAACAAGATTTAGATTTAGTAAAATCGGGTTCACTAGAATCTTTGAATTCATTGAATCAAGAAAAGAATCTTGATTTGAATAAATTAAGTTTTCCTGCTATATCTGAAAGTGACAAAACTAGGATAAGGGAAGAGACAGGATGGTCAAAAGAAATTATTGATTGTATAAAAAATATGAAACAGTATGAAATTTATAAAGCTGCTGATTTAGAAGAAAAAGAAATTAATGGAAGAAAATGTTTAGTAAAGAAAGATTTAGATTTAGATTATATAGATGAAAAAACAGGATTAAGTAATAAAGAACGTATGGAAAGAGGAATGGCTCCAATATATGAAAAAACAGGTGAAAAAATAGAACTTCATCATATGGATCAGAAATTTGATTCACCATTTGCTGAATTAACTGAAAATAGTGAACATGGCGGTAAAAATCATAAAATTTTACATGATAATAGTATAGAAAGTTGGAGACGTGATCCTGAATTAAAAAGAGAGTATAATAACATACAAAGACCTAAACATTGGAGAAGCAGATTAGCGATGTTAGAAAGATAATTAAAAAATAAATTGTTAAAAATATAATAAAAATTTAGGAGGAAAAATGGATAAATTAGTTGAATTTTTAAAAAATAATGATATATTACAATGTAAGAAAGATAATTTAATTTTAGAAGAAGATATTGAAAAATATGAAAAAAAATTAAATTTTAATTTTGGGAAGGAATTAAAAAAATATATTTTAGAATATGGTTTTTTAGCTTTTAAATTTGTAGAATTTTATGGAATAAATAAAAAACAGGAATTTGATTCAGATATGGTAAAAGATACTCTAAAATTAAATGAACAATTTCCAGAAACAAAATCATTAATTGCATTTGAAAATAAGGGTGATGGAGATTATATTTTTTTAGATTCAGATGATAATGTATATGAATTTGATACAAATTTAGATGATGGAGTAGTGGCATTGCAAAAGAAATTATTTGAATATATTTTGGAGAGATTTGAAGAAATTAGTTATGAATATTAATGATATGATAAAAAAAGACATAAAAGAAATAAAAAAATATTAAGTTATTGTATTGAATATATTTATAATTAAAAGAAAGGCAAGAAATAAAATGAACTTTTTTAAAAATTTACGAGAATTATTTGAAAAAAATGGTAATTTAAAAGAAGAAAGTTATAAACAAAAAATATTTAGAGATTTTTTATTATATTTAGGATATGAAGATAATGAAATAATATTTGAACAAAAAATAGATAGTTGTATAGAAGGTCAAAAAAATAACTTATTATCAAATGTAAGAAAAGCTGATATAGTTTGTAGTGATATTTTATTTGAAATAAAATCTTCTAATATTTCTATAAATGATGGAAAAACTTTATTACAGGCAATTGAATATAATACATTCTTAAATAAAAAAATAATATGTTTGTCAAATTTTAAAACAATACTAGTTTATAATAGAAACAATGAATTATTATTTTTAGGAGATTTAATAAATGATAGTATAGAAGATTTAGAAGTTAAATTAGTCGCTTTATTAGGAAAATTCAGTTTGTATAGAGGAGAAGTACTAAGAAATTTAGAAGATAGATATAATACATTTGAGAATTGGATTAGGCTTTATAGAAATAAAGAAAAATTAATTCAAAATATAATGAGTATTACAAGAAAGAATAATTATAATATACTTCCATTAGTGAAAAAAGAAGAAAATAATAATATTTATCTGGAATTTGATTCAAATGACATCAAAATAGACGTTTGGACTGAAATTTTAAAAACTGAATTACTAAATAGTGGTTATGAAATAATAGATTTTCAATTAGGTTTGTTGAGATATAATATTTCAGAATTAAATGAAAATTTTCCATATAAATATTTTACAGGAAATAGTAATTATGTTTTAAAAGATTCATGGTTAAAAAATCCTTATAATAATGAAAAAATTAAATTCATAAAAAATGTAGAGAGTGTTTTCGAAGAAATGAATAGCACTTTTAATAATATAAATAGAATAATAGATGAAACAATAAAAATAGCAACTCAAATCTTAGATTATTGTTATTTAAATCATAATTATTTAATATAAAAAAATAATTTTTAAAAAGATTTCTATAAATTTTAAAAAAGGAAATAATCAAAATGGCAAAAATAATTCCAACAAATCTAACAGAATCCAATTTTCACAACAGTTATGGAGAGTATCAAATATACAAGGCACTGTCAAAATTGCCCGATGACTATATTGTTTTTTATTCTTTGCATTGGAATAGAAAAGAGAAATATGGAGTGTTTTGGGGAGAAAGCGATTTTACCATTTTTCATCCTAAAAGAGGGATTCTAGTTATAGAAGTGAAATCTGGAGAGATTTATTGTAAGAATGGGGAATGGAGTCAAGTTAATAGTAGGACTAAAGAACGAAAGAATATGAAAGATCCAATGGTACAAGCAGAGAGAAGTAAATATACATTTATTGACTTATTAGAAAAAAATATTAATTCAGGAAGGGAATATCGTGTAGAATGTGCAGTGTGGTTTACAATGGCTGAAAGTTATAACCAATTAGGTTCTTTACCACCGAACTTTAGTGAAGGTAATCTGCTTATAAAAAAAGATTTAAATAATATTGAAAAGGCAATTAAAAGAGTTTTTGACTACTATAATTTTAAGGAAAACAGCCTTTACGATAAAAATGATGAAACTAATGTTATTAGAACTCTCTCTCCTGAATTTAATGTAATTATGAGTGTTTCAAATATAATGGAAGAGGCTGAATATTATTTTAATCGAATGACAAGAGAACAAGTTAGGCTCATTGAATATCTAGATGAACAGCGTGTTGCAGCAATACAAGGTGGTGCTGGAACTGGAAAAACTATGCTGGCAATTGAGAAGGCTCGTAGACTTTTACAGAATCCAGAAACACAGAACGATAAAGTATTGTTCTTATGTTTTAATGAATTTTTATATAAATATTTATTAGAAAAATACAAAGAAGAATTGCCAAATACTTATTTTTTTAGTATGGATAAACTGGTAAAAAAACATTATAAGATAAAAGGACAGTATTCAACATTACAAGAAAAATTAGATTTTTTAAATAACTATAGTGATTATAACTGGGATTATAAGCATATTATTATTGATGAAGGTCAGGATTTTACACATGATGAAATTAGTGCATTGTATACAATTGCTGAAATAGAGGATAGTTGTTTTTATGTTTTTTACGACAAAAATCAACTTGTAAATAAGGAAGGTTCTATTTCGATACTTTCGACAGACAGAATTGAATGCAGGCTAGTATTATCTATAAATTGTCGAAATACAAAAAGTATTGCTTCTTCCTCAAATAGAATATTAGGAATAAAAAAGTGCAAATTGCGTGACAATGTACAAGGTACAAAACCAGTTTTTTATATTATTTCTAAAAAAGAACAAATTTTGAGTAAATTAAACGATGAAATAAAAAAATATGTAAATGATGGGATACCAATTTCTAAAATAGTGATATTAACTGTAAAGACAGAAAATAAAAGTATTTTAGCAGGACACAGTAAAATTGGGAATTTTGTTATAACGCATAATCTTGGAGAAAAAGGAATTTTATTCACAACAGCTAGAAAATATAAAGGATTGGAAGCAGCAGTTGTGATTCTTATTGATATTGAAAAGGAAATTTTTAATAATAAAATTCATAAAAAAGTAATGCACGTTGGGGCTTCTAGAGCTAAATATTTTCTAAGCTATATCGCATATTTAAGTAAAGAAGATAAATTAGCTGTTTGTGAAAATATGGCTGGAAAGAAGATAAATGAAAAAAATTGTAATGCATTTATAGGAGAGGCTTTAGATGTAGAAGTGAGAGAAATAATATATTAGTTTTAGTTTTTCTAAAATTTTTACTCTTTCCTTGAAATACCCTCTCTAATCTGTTAAAATATACCTATAAATAGAAAATTAATTTCAAAATTAAATATTTTCAATAGAAGGGAGATTTGCAATAATTTGTATTTGCAAGAATGGGATTGGTATGAAGGATAAAATGAATGTGAAGGTTATTGGAATTGGCGGGATGGGGATAAATTTTGTTAATTTTATGCTAGCATCAAATGTGCGGAAAATTGAATATATAACTATTGATACGGATAGTAGAAATTCTAATTTTAGTCGGGCGGAGAAGAAGATTTTTTTAGATACAGGAGTTAAGGAATGTACCAGGGAACAGGCTGAAAGAGTGGCGTTTCAGTGTGAAAATCAATTTCGGGAACTGCTGAAAGGGACGGATATTTTATTTTTAGTTTCAGGAATTGGCGGGGCTACCGGGAGTGGTATAATGCCTGTCATTCTTGAAGTTGCAAAAAGATTACAGATTTTTACAATAAGTATTGTTGCCCGTCCATTTTATCTGGAGGGATTTGAAACTTTGAAAATTGCAAATATGGGGATGAAGAAAGTTGAGAAAAATACAGATAGCTTGATTGTGATTCCTAATGAAAAGTTGTACAATCATATAGACAGGAAAGAGCCACTTGAAGTTGCTTATAATAAAATTAATGAGATTATAAAGGAAGGTATTGAAAGCATTGTAAATATTTTGACAGAAGTTGGATTTATGAATATTGATTTACTGGATATAAAGGCTGTTTTACATAACTCAAAAGATACAATTATTCGTGTAGGTGAAGGTAGGGGAGATAATGCAGTTGAGAAAATAATGGAGCAACTTATGGAAAATAACATATTTGAAGGAAAATTGGAAAACGCAAAAAAAGTTTTAATAAATTTTACCACAGGAAAAAATGTATCACTTGCAGATATTGGACAAATAACTGAGAAAATTTCAAATATTATAAAAGATAAGAATGTTAATCTCATATGGGGAGTTATGATTAATGAGGGTTATGAGGTAATTAAAAAAATAAAGACTGTGGTAATTTCCAGCGTTTAATACTATTTCCCATTTAAATAACGAATTTATCACAAACTTTTTCAACAAAGAATAAAAACCTAGTATTTCTAAATGATTAAAATATAATTCTTTAGTTTTAATTCCTTGTTAAATAATATGTAATTTACAAAACTTATTAAATATTCGCTATGTAAATGGAGAATAGTATGAATTGCTAGAAAATAGTTTCAATAAAAAATCCCTATTTTTAGGGATCTTTTTTTAATTGCACTAAATTTTATAAATTTTGAATTTAATATGAATAACGAGAATAGTCAGGATGATTTAAGACACCTGTTAAAACTATAGAAAAAATAAAAACACAATAAATAATAGTAAGGACAATGCTAACGATTATAAAAATAATATATAATTTTAAAGCCTTGGCTTGTTCGTTAAAATATGATTTTAATTTATTTTCGTCATTCATAAGAACCGCTTCTTCCAAAAAGCTGGCTGACTTAGAAAATTTTAATGCGATTACGATAGTAAAAATACCAGTAACAAGGGGAATTATAAAGAAGAACATAAGTGATTGAAGCACACCGGAAATCATTCCCAAAATTGAAAAAATTTTCAATACTGTTGCGATAAACTTCATATTTTTTATTGTTACAGGATCCAATGTTAAAGTGATAGATTCTGTTACAGTATTAACAGCAGTTTGAAAACTATTAGAACCTTCTTTTTTGTCGTTAAAATTATTTGTTACTTCATTTCTAATTTCATTTAACTTTTTTAAATTGTTAAAATGATGTTCACTTTGATTGTTTTCATTATTCTTTTCTTCATTAAAAAAATCCATTTCATTTTTATTATTATCTAAATCCATGATAACCTCCATTTGTATATTTAAATTATTATAACATAAATTAATGATTTTTCAAAATTTTAAAATAAAAAACAAAAATGATAAGTAAAACTAAAATAAAATGGAATAAAAATACTATTTTTTCTTTATTGCAACAGTTTATCTTTTCTGATATAATTTAATTAATAAAAAGGGAAAGAAAGGGATTAATTATGAAAGCAAAGAAAAAGGGACTAGCGATAGGAAATTCCAATTTTAAGGAAATAATAATACGAAATGGCTATTATATTGATAAAACGAAATTTATAGAAGAAATATTGGAAGATTTATCAGAAGTTAAATTATTTACAAGGCCCAGAAGATTTGGGAAAACTTTAAATTTGTCGATGTTAAAATATTTTTTTGATATAGAAAATGCGGAAGAAAATAAAAAATTATTTGATGATTTGTATATTTCTAAAAGCGAGTATATGAAATATCAGGGACAAAATCCTGTGATTTTTATAAGTATGAGAAATGCGGAAGCAGAAAGTTGGGAAGATAGCTTTTCAAATATTAAAAATCTTATTTCAGATTTGTATGATAAATTTGAGTATATTTCTAAAAATTTTAAAAAAAGAGATTTAGTTGAATTTGAAAAAATATGGATAAAAAAAGAAGAGGCTGATTGGGAAAGTTCAATAAAAAATCTATCAAGATATTTATACGAATATTATGGTAAAAAAGTAATTATTTTAATAGATGAATACGATACTCCTATGACAAGTGCGTGGAATGAGGGATATTATGAAAAGTCACAAAGATTTTTTAAAAGTTTTTACTCAAATGCGTTAAAAGATAATGAATATTTGGAATTTTCGGTTGTAACAGGGATACTTAGGGTGGCAAAGGAAGGGATATTTTCTGGCTTGAATAATTTGAAAACTTATACAGTTTTGAATAATAAATATGCAGAAAGTTTTGGTTTGATTGAAACAGAAGTAAAAAATGCTTTGGAATATTATGGATTAGACAAAAATATTGAAGAAGTGAGAAAATGGTATAATGGCTATAAGTTCGGAAATATTCAAATTTATAATCCGTGGAGTATAATTAATTATCTCGATGAAAAAGAAATCAATGTTTATTGGATAAATACTTCTGATAACAGATAACAGACTGATACATTCAGCAATAGAAAATTCTAATAAAGAATTATTTGACGAGTTAAAGGATTTATTTAATAATGGAACGACAGAACAGACTGTTATGGCTTCCTCAAATATGGATAATTTGAAGGATCCGGAAGAAGTGTGGCAATTATCACTTTTTGGAGGTTATTTAACTGTTGAAGAAAAAGTAGCTATGAATGAGTATACTTTAAAATTGCCAAATTATGAAATAAAAACATTTTTTAAAGATATGTTTGTTCAAAATTTAGGAGGTTCAAGCAGATTTAGAGAAATGATAAAAACGTTTAAAAATCTTGATATTGAAAGATTTGAAAAACTTTTGAATGAAATATTTTTAGTATCAATGAGTTATCACGATACTTCTAAAATTGAAAAACCATATCACACACTAATTTTAGGAATGATGTTGTACCTTGATAGAGAATATATAGTTTTGTCAAACAATGAAACAGGATATGGCAGAAATGATTTGGCTTTAGAGCCAATAAATAAAAATAATGTAGGATATATATTTGAATTTAAAATAGCTAAAACTGTGGAAGAACTTGAAGAAAAAGCAGAAGAAGCGTTGAGTCAAATTGAAGATAAAAAATATCCTGTGTTGTTGAGAAAAAAAGGAATAAAGGAAATTGTGTATATGGGGATGGCGTTTTATGGGAAAAAAGTTAAAGCGAAATGCAAAATAGTGAAAAATAGTTAATTTAATGAGGCAAAAAGAAAGGGTTATTATATTTTGCTTCTTTTTTGGAATAAATAATGGTGTATGAAATAAATTATAATAAATTAAAAATAGAGAAAGGATATTTTATAATTATGATAGCAGTGATTGATTATGGAGTAGGTAATCTCTTTTCCTTATTGTCTTCTTTAAACTATGTCGGACTGGATACAAAGCTGACTAATAATATTGAAGAGATAAAAAATGCTAAGGGGATAATATTGCCAGGAGTCGGGGCTTTTAGAGATGCTATTGGGAATTTGGAAAAATATGGGCTAAAAGAGACTTTGATAAGTGAAGTGAAAAAAGGGAAGCCGTTTTTGGGAATTTGTCTTGGTATGCAGATGCTTTTTGAGAAAAGTTATGAGTATGGGGAATATGAAGGGCTTGGGCTTATAGATGGAACAGTTGAGGACATAAAAAAATATATTTCTGAAAACTCTGATTTGAAAATACCTCATATGGGATGGAATAGTTTAGCCATAAATAACGGATTTAAAGATGATGAAATTTTAAAAGATGTAGACAATAATGAATATGTTTATTACGTTCATTCGTATTTTGCAAAAACAGATATGAAAAATATTGTTGCATATTCAGAGTATGGAATAAAAATACCTGGAATTGTAAAAAATGAAAATGTCTATGGAATGCAGTTTCATCCTGAAAAAAGTGGAGATACTGGATTGAAGTTATTAAAAAACTGGGGAGAATTAATAAAATAAAAGTAACATTACAATTATTTTGCTTGATTTGTTGATTTTTTTTGTTTTGATAACTTATTTTTTAATTGAGAAAGAGGTATTTATGAAAAAAATAATATTATTGATAAGTCTTCTTGTTGTAGTGAATATGAATGCTAAAAGTCGAAGCGAAATGATAAGGCAGGATTTGTCAAAATTAGGAGTTTCTCAGGAAATAATAGTAAAAACAATAGAACTGGATAAAGAAATACCTAATGTAGTGAGTGAACCTGATAGGGAAAAAGTAAAAAATCTGGCATTAAAAATCGAAGAATTGCTGAAAAAGAATGAGAAGAATTTTGTATTATCAGAAAATTTGATAAATATTTATAATGCACTTGGAAAAAGTGATGCTGAAAAATTAAATAATTTAAAGCGGTATGAAAAATATAATCCTTCTGAAGTGTCAAAATTATTTTTTTCAAATATGTATTATTCTAACAAAGGAGATACAGCAGCATTTGATAAAAATTATGAAAAACTTAAAAAAGAATATCCTGATTATCTAATCACTAGAATTGCTGTAACGTATGCAATAGGAGAAGATGCCATTTGGAATGTTATGAAAACTGATGAGAAAGCAGCACTTGCAAGTTTAAATTCCATTATGAAAATGTGCGATGATAAAGCAAAAACAGAAGAATCACGTATTTCTGATGAGCAGGCATGGGCATATAAATTGACGATGGGATGGCTTGCGATAAGTTTTTATTTAAATGAAAATCGTACGCAGGATGCAATTGATTTTTATTATGAAAATTTTGAAGGAAAAAATAAACCAAGTGAAGAAATATTGTATTACAACAGGTATCAAAACTGGTATATAAAATCAGAGCTGGCAAAGGCGAATAAAATTGATTTTTACAATAATAAGAAAATATTTCAAAAAAATTTGGATAAAATAAGAATGTTTGATTAATATTTTGAGAATTTTTATCAAAATTAGAATTTGAGTATGGTTGTTGGAGCAGATATTCCAAATATGAGGAATTTTCCTTTGTGTTTTGGAATAACCTAACTTCTTTTGATAAATTTTGCAGTACAATTAAAAAATAGAGTTATAAAATAAAAGTATATAATATTTGGAGGAGATTAAATTATGATAGAGATTTTTCCAGCGATAGACTTACATAACGGTCAGGCAGTGCGACTGAAACAGGGAGATTATAATCAAGTGGAAGTGTTTTTTAAAAATCCTGTTGAAGTTTTGGATTTCTTTAATAAAAATAATTCAAAAAATCTTCATATTGTAGATTTGGATGGAGCAAAAGATGGAAACACTAAAAACTATGAAGTTATAAAGGAACTGGTTGAAAAAAGTGATTTCTTTGTTCAAGTTGGTGGTGGAATTCGTGATGAAGAAAGAATAAAAAAATATATTGAACTAGGCGTGAATAGAGTTATTTTAGGGACAGTTGCAGTTGAAAATGAAGAATTTTTAAGAGAAATGGTAAAAAAATACGGTGACAAAATCGCAATTTCTGTAGATGCGAAAGATGAGAAAGTTGCTGTAAAAGGATGGACACAAACAGTTGAATTAAATTCAGTTGAATTTTGCAAAAAATTATCGGATATAAATGTAAAAACAATAATTTATACAGACATTTCAAAAGATGGAATGTTAAGTGGAACAAATCTTGAAATTTATAAAAAATTATCAAAAATAGTAAAATCGGATATTATAGCTTCTGGCGGAATTACATTCTTAGATGAAATAAAAGAACTTAATGAAAATAAAGTTTATGGAGCGATTGTTGGAAAAGCAATCTATTCAGGGAATCTTGATTTGAAAGAAGTGCTTAAAGTTAGTAAATGATATTTTAAAAATCGTTTAAATGAAATTGCAAATGTTAGATATTATTGTATATTAAAAGAAAGTAGGTATAAAAATGCTTGCAAAGAGAATTGTTCCCTGTTTGGACGTGAGAAATGGAAAAGTTGTGAAAGGTATTAATTTTACTGGGATAAGAGAAGTTGACAGTCCTGTAGAGATGGCAAAATTTTATAATAAGTCAGGAGCAGATGAGCTTGTTTTTTATGATATTACGGCAACTGTTGAGGAAAGAGGGCTTTTTACTGATATTTTAAAGGAAGTGGCAAGTCAGATATTTATTCCGCTTACTGTTGGTGGTGGGATAAACACACTAGATGATTTTGACAGAGTGCTAAAAGCGGGAGCAGATAAAGTGAGTATTAATTCAGGTGCGATAAAAAATCCAAAATTAATTGAAGAAGCTGCAAAAAAATATGGAGACCAGTGTGTAGTCTTGTCTGTTGATGTAAAAAGAGTAGACGGCAAATTTAAAGTTTTTGCAAAAGGCGGCAGAGAAAATACTGGAATTGATGCAATTGAATGGTTTGTGCAGGGGCAGGAAAATGGAGCTGGAGAAGTTGTTGTGAACAGTATCGATACTGATGGCGTTAAAACTGGCTTTGATTTGGAATTATTATCAATTTTGGCTGAAAAATTGTCAATTCCAATAATTGCGTCAGGTGGAGCTGGAAATATGGAACATTTTAAGGAATTATTTAAAATACCAGGAATTGATGCAGGGCTGGCGGCTTCGATTTTTCACTTTAAGGAAGTGGAAATTATGGATCTGAAAAGGTATTTGAGGGATAATGGAGTGGAAATGAGGATTTGATGCTTATTGAGAGAAAATTTAAAACAGGAATACAAAAATATGAGATTATTAATATACGGAGCTGGGGTGATAGGATCAATTTATGCAGCTTTATTTGCTAAGGCAGGTTATGACACCAGCGTTTATGCAAGAGGAAAGAGATTGAAGGTTCTTAAAACAAAAGGACTTCTTTATTTAGAAAATAAAAAGATTAAAAAGGCAGATGTTTCTGTTTGTTCTGAATTGCTGGATAATGATATTTATGATTTTATTTTTCTGACAGTTAGAGAAAATCAACTATATCAGGCACTTGAGGAATTGAAAATGAATCAGAGCAGATGTATTGTTACTATGGTAAACTCTATTGATGACTATAGCAAATGGGAGAAAATCTGTGGAAAAGAAAAAATTCTTCCAGCTTTTCCAGGAGCGGGAGGCAGTATTAATGGAGATGTACTTGATGGAGCACTTACGCCATGGTTAATACAGCCAACCACATTTGCTGAAATTTCTGGAATGAAATCAGAAAGAACAGAAGCCCTTTCCATGATATTTAAAAAGGCAAATATTCCTTATCAGGAAGTAAAGGATATGCATATTTGGCAGCTTTGCCATTTGGCGTTAGTAGTGCCGATTGCAGATGCATATTATGAAGCCAGTAATCCAAAAAAAATATGGACGGAAAGAAAGATTATGTATAAGACAGCAAGACAATTAAAAAAGAATTTTCATTTTTTGAAAAGAGATTGCGGAAAATTATCGCCTAAAAAAATGAATATATTTCGTTTTGTCCCATTGAGCATATTGGTAATTGTCTTAAAATTTATCTTCAATAGTAAATTTGGTAATAAATTTATGTATCGACATTCAATGAAAGCGCCAGATGAGATGAGACAATTACATAAAAAATTTTATGATTACGTACAGAAGCGAAAACCAGAATGGTAAATTTTAATTTTCTGTATGAATATTCAATTATAAAATTGATGCTAAAGAATTTGACAAGAGATTTTAATAAAATAAATTTGAAAATTTTTATAAAATAAAGAAAAGAAAGGATACAAAATGGAAATAGAAAAAGTAAAATTTGACGAAAAAGGGCTTGTTCCCGCAATAATACAAGATTATTATACAAAAGAGGTGCTGACACTTGCGTATATGAATAAGGAAAGCCTAGAAATAACTTTGAGAGATAAGAAAACTTGTTTTTTCAGTAGAAGTAGACAAAAACTTTGGTTAAAAGGAGAAACTTCGGGAAATTATCAAAATGTTGTTTCAATAAAATATGACTGTGATGCAGATGCTTTGCTTGTGGAAGTGAAAAAGGATGGGCCTGCCTGCCATACTGGCTCTGAAAGCTGTTTTTTCAATTCTTTATTTGAAGCAGAGAATTACAGTAATTTTAGGCCTGAGAAACTTTATAATTTAATAAAAGATAGAAAGGTCAATCCTGAGGAAAAATCATATACAAGTTATCTTTTTGAAAAAGGACTTGATAAAATTTTAAAAAAAGTGGGAGAAGAATGTACGGAAGTTATTATTGGTGCTAAAAATAATGATAATGATGAGTTAAAATATGAAATTGCAGATTTATATTATCATACTTTGGTATTAATGATTGAACAGGGGCTTACGATACAGGATATAAAAGAAGAATTGGCTAAAAGACATATTATTGATCATAAAGTTAAGCAGGAGAAGATGGGTGGTGAGAAGTAAAAAATATTTTTTTTGTTTATTATTGCAAAAATTTTGTATGAATTATTTATAAGAACAAGATATGAATATTATTTATGAAAAATAAAAAATTAGGGGGTAATTATGAATTATGAATATATTGGAACTAGTACTATTACCACAATAATTTTAATGATTATTATTGGAACGACTGTACCTTTAATAATCGCTGCAATATGGAAAATTAAGACAAAAGAGCCAATATCAACTATATTTATTGGAGCTGTTACATTTATTTTATTTGCAATTGTTTTAGAAAGTATTCCTAAAGTGTTTTTGTTTCAGGTCAAAAATCCAATTAGCGACTATATAGCGAATAATAAATGGGTATTTGTGATTGTTCGGCAGGAATATTTGAAGAAAGTGGAAGATTTGCGGCATTTAAATTTTTGTTGAAAAAAAGAAAAAATAAGAAAACTGCTATTTCATATGGGATAGGACATAGTGGGATTGAAATGATATTTATACTTACTTTTGCTGGTATACAATGTCTAGTATTTGCCCAAATGATTAATTCAGGACAGTTTGCAAAACTTTTGGAACAGGCAGGCAATAATCAAGTTCAACTTAAATCATTGCAAGCAATACCTCAATTAATAGCTTCTATCTCTTTTGGAACTTTAGGAATCTCATTAATTGAAAGAATTAGCACAATTTTGGTACATATAACTTGCTCAATACTTGTTTTTTACAGCGTGCATTTTAAAAATAAAAAAATATTATTTCCTATAGCCATTTTATTGCACACTTTTATTGATATATTTGCAGGACTTTATCAGACTAAATTAGTAACAAATTTAGTAATTATAGAAGGTTGGGTATTTGTTATTTCAATTATTATTTTTTCTTTTGTATATAAAAAAGTGTATGAAAAATAATAATAATAATACAAAAAACAAAAAAATAAATCAGAATCATCTTAGAAAAAGTTATAGATTTTGAAAAAAGTGTAAAAAAAATTGAAAAAAGTTTAATTTTTAATAAAGAAGGAGCTGATAAAAATGCAAACTAAAAAAACAATTTTCCCATCAAATCTTCATACCCACACATTTTACTGCGATGGTAAAAACAATGCTGAAGATTATATTTTAACTGCAATAGAGAAAGGATTTACAAGTGTCGGACTTTCGGGGCATTCTTTTACAGCATTTGATACAGAACCGTGTATGACGGAACAAGGAACACAGGAATATTTGAAGGAATTAAAAGAACTAAAAGAAAAATACAAAAATAAAATGCAGGTTTATATTGGAATCGAAGCTGATTTTTATACTGGGTATAACAAGGAAACTGATAAGGAAATGGGACTTGATTTTAGGATTGGATCTGTTCATTATGTGAAAGATAAGAAAAAAGACGAGTATTACTGTGTTGATAACACGCCTGAAATTTTGAAATACGGAATAAAAAATTATGCAGATGAAGACGAAAGGGCATTTATTGAAGCGTATTTTGATAATATCGTGGAAATGGTGCATACTCAAAAGCCTGATATTATTGGGCATTTGGATTTAGTTAGAAAATTCAACAAAGATTTAAAATATTTTGATGAAAATGCGGATTGGTATAAAAATAAAATAGAATATGTGCTAGATGAAATAGCAAAAACAAATGCGATTATTGAAATTAATACTGGTGGGATGTCGAGAGGATGGACACAAACTCCTTATCCAAGTGTTCCAATACTGGAAAGAATTTTAGCTAAAAATATTCCAATTACAATTTCTTCTGATGCACATGAAACTAAAAATATTGACTTTTATTTTGAAGAAAGTCTTGAAATTGCTAGAAAAATTGGATTTAAGAGTGTGAAGATTTTGGACGGTGGAGAGTTTAAGGATTTTGAAATTTAATAATTATCAATTAAATTATGGAGAAAAATAAGATGAAGGAAACTTATTTTGTTTATCGGGATAATAAAGCATTGGAAAGACAAAGTGATGGAGTGGAATTTTGTAAAATACCTGAGTTTTATGATGATAAAATATATTTTTACTGTGCAGAATACATGTTGTTTTGGACTTCGGTTGAAGATGTTGGAGATTTGAGCAAAGGGAAAGATTTTAAATTGAAAAAGAAAATAATTCCTGCCACTTTGAAGGAAATTTGTGATGAAGGGCTGATTGATTATATTAGTCTTATTAAGCAATATAATATTCAGGATAACAAGATTTTAGACATTACATATATTTCAATATAAACTTTTATATGTTTCAAAGGTTAAATAAATAGTAAATAAACCTCCATATGGTTTAATTTTAATATAGTAAATATTTTATTAAATTTAAGCAATTATGGAGGTTTTTATGAAAAAAAGACAGATAATAATTGGATTAGGGATTTTGGCATTAGTTTTTTGCATAAATGCTTGTTCAAAAAAATCGGATAACAGCAACGATAATGCTCAAGTAAATCAAAATTTAAAAACAGGCAATGATGAAATGGCAGTACCAGGTTATGCTTTGGGAGAAATTCCTCTTATTTCACTGCCTGAAATGCCTAATCTTTCTGTAACGGAAAATCCAGCTGCAAAAATTACTTTGGATATGACGAAAAAAATATCTTCAGTTCCAGGCATCACAATTACACCAGTCAGAGTTGAAGACAGTAATATAATTGGTGGGAATTATTCTATGCAGATTGGGAAAAATGGAGAAGGACAATTTCATGATGAGAATAAGGTTGTTCAGACTGATGGGAATGGGGCTGGACAGTATAGTGATGAAAAAGTAACCATTCAAAGAGATGAAGCAGGAGCTGGGCAGTATATAAATAATGTTACGGAGGTTACGCTTCAAGTGGATAATAATGGAGCAGGACAGTATGCTGACAGAAAAAATAAAATTACTTTCCAAGTTGATTCTGATGGATTGGGAATGTATAAGGATGAAAATAGTGAAATAAGCATAATTGTAAACAAAGAAGACACTATTTATAACAGTCCAAATTTAGTAATAGAAAATAATAGTGATGGTAGTGGAAAATATTTTGACAAATCTAAAAATCTTTTGATTGAAAACAATGGAAAAGGTAAAGCGACAATAACATATAACGGAAAAACAGTTGAAGTGGATGCAAAGCCTGTTGGAAAACCAGCAAGATTTTCAAAATTAAAAATGGTTCCGGCTGTCCCCAGCATAGAAGCAAATAGCCTTTTAGTAACTTTGGATTCTGGAGTTCTTTTTGATGTGGATAAATATAATCTTCGTCCTAAAGCGGAAGAAATTCTTAAAAATCTTGCCGTTGTATTAAAAAAAGCGAATATAAAATCTTTTGAAGTTGACGGACATACAGATTCTGATGCAAGTGATGAGCATAACAAAGTATTATCAGAAAACCGTGCCAACTCCGTTAAAGTTTTCTTAGCTTCTCAAGGAGTAAATGCGAACATTGTAACACATGGATACGGCGAAAGCAAGCCAATAGCCTCAAATGATACGCCAGAAGGCAAGCAAAAAAATCGCCGTGTTGAAATTATAATTCCGACAATATAATTTTAAAATTTTAGCTAAAATTATTAATTTTAAAAAGTTGAATTGAGCTTGAAAAAAGAACTATCTTATGTCCAAAAACAAATCTTAAAGTTATTTATACAGAATCTGATGGAGTAAAAATATATGTCGATGTTCAAAAATATGAAGATATAGAAAGAAATAATTATCGGAAACGTGAAATTTGTTTTAACACAGTAGCGAAAATTAGATGTATTAACTTAAATTTTTTTGAATATAACTATAATAATTTTAATATCGAAAATGTTGATAGAGATATTAATTATTTAGATTTTTGGAAAGAAAACAGTTATCATCCTGACTCACTTTTTTATCAAGTAATAAATTCTGAAATTTTAAGTGAAAAGAAGAAGCAGTTTGATCCTAATAACAAATTGGATTTAAAACATTATTTAATAGTTGGTTATGTTGGTTATGTAGAAATAGTAGCTTCCAAATATCAGTATAAATACTTATAAATAAATATATAATTTTTTATTAGAAGAAATTTGTTATGATAACTATATTCTTTTAAAGAATTTCTTAAAAAAATTAAGGAGATAATTAAATGAAAAAAAAGATACTAATACTTTCTGTAATATCCTGTATATTTATTTTTATAATTATTTCTGTAAAAATTGTTTCTGGCAGAAAAGAAAACAAGATAAAATTTGAATATTCTGCAAATGAGCTGGAAAATACTTATTCACGATTTGGGATAGATTTGAAGCAGGAATTGAAAAATGGAAATCTTAAATTTAAAAATGGCACTTACTTTATAAAACTTGATAAAAATATAAATTTTAGGGAAAAAGGCGATTTTAAAGATTTTGTGCTGCTTGAAAAAGTTATGAATGAGAAAATTGTTTCTTCAAAAGATTTTAATAAAAGTATTGGCAAGCAGATAAAGTTTTTTATTGGTGCAAAAAGTTTTTATAATGTCAATTTTGAGGATTTTAAAAATTTATCTTCAAAATCGCAGGAAAAGGTTTGTTACATTTCTATAGATGGCAAAAAGAAGGAGGAAGTGGATATTTCCAAAATTTCAAATTTGAAAAATATTATTAAACTTACTTTAAACAATGTAAATATTAAAAATTTTCATAAGGTTAATGAAATTGAGAATCTTTTGGAACTAAACCTAAATGGAAGCACGATTTTAGAAAAAGAAAATAATAATAAAATTGTTTTAATGCATTTAATAACTTCTGAAAATGATTTAGGGGTACAGGGAGTAAATGTGATTAAAGGAAGTATTTTTCCTGAAAAAAGTGAAATTCTAAAAAAGGATGAAATTGATAAAAATGTTAAAGATATTTTGGTAAACAGGAAAGATTTTACAATGAAATCTCTGGAAGAAAGATACAAAATGTATGGAATAAATTTAGAAGAAGAAATAAAAAAGGATAGCAATATTGTGAAAGTTAATAATGAATATTATCTGAATATGAAATCTGAAATATTTTCAAACTGTTCTGGAGAATATGATGAGGGGAAAGATATTGTAAAAAATTTTAAAAAGTTTAATAAATCTATGGGAAATCAAAATTCGGATTTTAAATCTTACGATTTAGAGGCAAAGCAAAGTGAAATATTTGAAAATGTCAATAGAATTATGGGATTAGTCAAGCTGGATGAAATTTCAAAAAGAACGTGCATTAGAAGGCAGGGTAACAGCAACAGTTTTATGTACGGATATTTAAAATGGTTCATTTCGTTAAATAAAATCGAAAATATTCATACAGATTATATTGAAGAAATAAATCCGATAACTAGAAATCAAATCAAGGATTTTTCTTATGATGATGAAAATTATGACATTATTGACATTAAAGAACTCAATAAATTAAAAAATTTGGAAGATATTTATATTTATAGAAAAAATCGGATTAAAAATATTGAATATGTTCAGTATCTTAAAAATTTAAAAATGCTGTATATTCCTAAAAATATTGTTATAGAAAGCAAAATTTCTGAAATGGATTTGAAAAAAATATTGGATAAAATTAAATATATTGTTATTTATGAAATCTTTGATAAAGAAAAAATTTAAAAAATACTTTAGAATTATGGGAGCATAATTGAATTAAAAATAAAGGAATGGTAATTATAATGAATAAAATAAATTTAAAAAAAAGAATAAAACAATTTACATTACTAACTGCATTAATACTTTCGGCAGCAACTTTAAGTACAGCAAATAACATTTATGAAAATCTATATTCTTTTAGATCTAAGCGAAAAGTTGAGAATCCTGATCCAGATTCTGAATTAAAACAAAAGGTTAAGGATAGAATAAGAGATGTTTCAACAAGAGCAGAAGCTGAATCAAGACTGGTTTGGGTCGAACTGCCTGTCTGGAGGCTAAAGGATGGGAAAAAGGTTTCTGACACAGAGAAAATTCAAGTTTTGGATGTTTTGGCAGATGAGGTAAAGGAGATTTTTCACGAGATACATAAAGGAAAGGAAAAATTTCCAATAAAAAGGTTAATTGGATATTCTTGGCGTGGGAACTTAAAAAGTTTGCACAGTACAGGCCGAGCAATAGATTTAAATCCTGAAGAAAATCCGCAGGTAAATAGTAACGGGAAGGCTATTGTCGGAAAAAGCTGGGAACCAAACAGCAATCCATATTCTATAAAACCTGACGGAGATGTAGTGAGAGCCTTTACAAAAAGAGGATGGGTTTGGGGAGCAAACTTTAGAACACGAGATTATATGCACTTTGGCTTTGATGAAATGTAAAAGTTAAAAAGAAAAATAAAAGAGGCGATAAAAATGTTGTTGGGCGGAAATGAAACTACAAGAAAAATTGACAGTTTTGCGATAAATGAATTAAAAATACCGGGCATTGTGCTTATGGAAAATGCCGCAATTTCGTTTGTGAAACATATTGATGAAAATGAGGATAATTTTCTTATTATTTGTGGTAAGGGCAATAATGGTGGAGATGGTTATGCGATTGCACGCCAATTATTTTCAAAGGGGAAAAATGTCAAAATTTTTTGTATTAGTAATGAAAATATGAGTAATGATTGCACGATAAATTATAAAATTTGTAAGAATATGGGAATTAAAATATTTTATGAAATAGAAGAATTGGATAAGTTGCTTTTGAACTGTAATGTTGTTATTGAAGGGATTTTTGGAACAGGATTAAATTCAGAAATAAAAGGGATTTATTGCGAAATTATTGAAAAAATTAATGCAGTGAGTAATAATAAAAAAATTTATTCAATTGACATTCCCTCTGGAATTAATGGTGATACTGGAGAAATTATGGGAATTTCAATCAAAGCTGATATTACAATTTCATTTGTCACTTACAAAAAAGGATTTTTAAATTCGAAAATAAAAAATTACTTAGGAAAAGTCATTATTGAAAATATTGGATTGAATGAAAGTAATATCAATCATTTAATTAATGAATATTATTTGACACCTGAAATGATAAAAAGTTTTCATATAGAACGAAATGAAGATTCTCATAAGGGGGATTTTGGAAAAGTATTGATTTTTGCTGGAAGTAACGGATTTTATGGTGCAGGGAATATTGTTGCAAAATCATGTGTGAGAAGTGGAGTGGGGCTTACAACTGTGATTACTGATAAAAATAACTTTTCATTAAATGTATTCGTGCCAGAAGCTATGAGTTTTCCAATTAATTTTAATAATATAAACGAAAACTTTGAAAAATTACAAAATGAAATCTTGAACAGCGATGTAATTGCAATTGGGCCAGGAATTGGGAAAAGTCAGGAAGCATTAGAAATTCTTGAAAAACTGATTAACATTGAGAAAAATAATAAAGGAAATATGATAAAACTTGTACTGGATGCGGATGCTTTGAATTTATTGGCTGAAAATAGAGAACTTTTTGGGAATATAAAAAATAGAGCTATTTTAACACCACATTTAGTTGAATTTTCACGGCTTACAGGATTTTTACCAGACGAAATTAATAAAAATAAACTTGAAGTAACAAAAAACTTTGCAAAAAAATATGAATTAACTTTGTTGTTAAAAGGTAAAAATACGATTATTACGAATGGAGAAATGCTTTTTGTAAACAGTACAGGAAATTCTCATATGGCAAATGGCGGAATGGGAGATTGCCTAACAGGAATAATTTGTTCACTTGCTGGACAGAAATACGATTTGATACAGTCTGCCAGCATTGGAGCATATCTGCATGGTAAAATTGCAGATGAATTGGTGAAAAGTCAATATATTGTAAATGCGACAGATATAATTGATAATATTTCTAAGTATATAAATAAAATTTTTTAAGTTAATCTCAAAATATTAAAAAAATATTTGAAAAAACAAAGAAAATGTAGTACAATAACATTATGAGTAATTTCACAATAAAAATTAATTTAATTTCAAGAAAGGAGTAAAAATGGCAATATTTTCTAGCAATAAACCAAAAGAAAAAAGAGAAACAACTGATCTTAGCAAGCAATTTTCTGCAAACAATGAGGAAAATGTGCATGGTGTCAGTACAATTTCAATGGAAACAACAATAACAGGAACTATCGAATCAAATTCTTTATTCAAGATGGACGGTGTCCTAAATGGAGATATTAAAGGGAACAAACTTGTTCATATTGGAAAAACAGGAATGGTAAAAGGTAATGTTACAGCTGAAAATGTAATTGTAGACGGAGAAGTATCAGGAGAAATTGCAGCCACTAAAGTTGAAATAGGAAGCACTGGAAAAGCTTACGCTACAATAACTTCGGCTTTATTTGTAATTCAGGAAGGTGGTGTATTTGAAGGAAGAAAGAAAATGAAAGTTGCTCTTATAAAGGAAGAATCTAAAAATACATCAAATTCATCGTCAGTAGAAAAAAATGAAAAAAAAGCTGATGAAGAAGTAACAAAAGCAAAAAATGAAAAATAAAAAATTAAAAACAATTGAACAAAAAATCATAGTCATTGGCTCAAAATAGATTTACGAGTTTGTGGCTATTTTTTTATCAGTTTTTATTTTTTATTCCTGAAATTATTTAATTTTATCTGTTTAATATCAAAAAGGTTGAGTATAAATTGAAATTATGATAAAATCTAATATGTAAATTGATTAAATAAAAAAGGAACGAGATTTAATAATGAAATTTATTACAGAAAATTTATCCGAAATAGAGGATATTGTAAAATATAATAGTGATTTGGAATTTACTGATTATGATAAAAATCTTAAAGAAATAAAACAGAATAAAAATATTGTGATTTTGGGGAATTTTGACGGTATTCACATTGGACATCAGATTATTTTGCAAAAAGCTGTGAAGGAAGCTAAAGAAAAAAATTTAAAGACGATAGTTTATACTTTTAGCGAATATCCTAAAAATCAGCAGACTAAAATAACGACTTGTTCAGAAAAAGCGTATTTATTAAATGAAAATGGAATTGACTATCTCTATTTGGAACAGTTTGAGAAAGTTAGGAATTATTCGGTTGAAGAATTTGTAGAAAAAATAATTGTGAATATTTTAAATGCAAACGAAGTTTACTGCGGTTTTAATTTTACATTTGGAAAAGGCAAATCCGGAAATGCTGAAACACTTGAAAAATTGTTAAGAGAAAAAAATATAAAGTTAAATGTTCAGAAAGCTGTATTAGATGAAAATAGAGAAATTATAAGTAGCACAAGAGTTAGGAATTGTATCAGGGAAGGAAACTTTGAGAAAGTTAGGAAACTTTTAGGGCATAATTTTATTATTCTTGGGGAAGTTGTTTACGGAAAACAGCTTGGACGTATGATAGGTTTTCCTACAGCAAATTTACGATTTGAAAATAAAATTTATCCTAAATTTGGAGTTTATGGTGTAAAAATCCGTATTCAAGGTGATGAAAAAGTTTATAACGGAGTTATGAATATTGGACGAAATCCTACAGTTGATGTAGGTGTATTGAGTGTTGAAACTAATATTTTTGACTTTAATAAAGATATTTATGGAAAAGTTATTTTTATTGAAATTTTGGAAAATATCCGGCACGAAAAAAAATTTGGATCAGTGGATGAGTTGAAAGAGCAGATAGGCAAAGATGTAGATTACTGGAAAAATAAAATATCATACTGGCGTAAGAAATATCAAAAAGAAAAATAGGTAAAATATGGAAAATACAATACAAATAAAAATTGAAAATTTTGAGGGGCCTCTTGATTTACTTATTCATCTAATCGAAAAAAAGAAAATGGATATAAATGCAATAAATATTTCACAAATAATAGACGATTATTTGAACTATATTCATGTACAAAAGGAATTGAATCTAAAAATTAAAATCGAATTTCTGGTAATGGCAACGGAATTAATCGAAATTAAAGCCTATTCAGTGTTGAATAGGGATAAAAAACTTGAGAAAATAGAAAATTTGGAAAAAAAAATAATAGAATACCAGTTGTTCAAGGAGATTTCAGAATTATTTTCAAAGAATGAAAATGAATACAATATTCCTCACACAAGAACAGGAACAGAAAGTATCGGAGCGGAAATAACAGAATATGATATTTCCAGTCTAAGTCTAGATAATTTGTTTAAAAGTCTAAAAAATTTAATTGCTTCCAAATTAAATGATAAAAATAAACTTGAGGAAAAAATGATTATAAATTTGGAAAAAGATGATTATTCGGCTGAAGATGCTCATACCGAAGTTTCTCAAATTATCCAAGCTAATAAACAGGTAGAATTTAATCATCTGCTAAAAAACAAATTTTCCAAATCCAGAATAGTAACTTTGTTTCTCTGTATTTTAGATATGTTTAAGAACGGGGAAATTGATATCATCGTTGAAGAAAACAATTTTTTTATTAAATCTATGAAGAATAAGGAAATATAATAAAAATAAGAAAGGAAATCAATTAATGTTTAAATCTAGTTTTATAGTAATGATAATAAATATGCTAAGCCGTATTCTAGGGCTTGTCCGTGAAATGATTATTGGAAGCGTATTTGGAGCAACAGGAATGACAGACGCATATTTCAGTGCCACAAAAATTCCCAACTTTTTTACAACGTTATTTGGAGAAGGATCGCTTGGTACAGTTTTCATTCCAATTTATAATCGTGGAATCGAAGAACAGGGGAAAGAGAGGACAGATGAATTTGTTTTTTCAGTATTAAACTTAATAGTTGCATTTACATCGACAATGTCAATCTTAATGATTATATTTTCAAGACAAATTTTAAAAATAACAACAAAGTTTACAGATTCAGAAAGGTTTGAAACAGCCAACATTCTTCTAAAAATAGTTGCTTTTTATTTTTTGTTTATTGCACTTTCTGGAGTAGTATCGTCATTATTGAATAATTATAAAAAGTTTGCAGTTGCAGCTTCAATGGGAATTGTGTTTAATTTGACAATTATAATTGGAACGCTTTTTTTGAAAAATAAAATGGGTATTTACGGCTTAGGAATTGCATATTTACTATCTGGTGTTTTCCAACTGACTATGATGTTACCACAATTTTTTCAGATAGTAAGAACATACAAATTTACTTTTAATTTAAAAGACGAGTATGTAGTAGAAATGTTCAAATTAATGATTCCAACACTAATTGGCATTTTTGGCTATCAAATAAACGAAATTATAGACAACCGTTATGCAACAATGTTACCAAAAGGAACTGTTAGTGCTTTAAATTATGCCAGCCGTCTATACTTGTTACCAATTGGAGTTTTTGCCATTTCATTATCAGTAGTAATATTTCCTACATTGTCAAAAGCTGTGATAAAAAACAATATGAAAACAGTACGAAGAGTAGTTCATCAAGGTTTATACATGTTAGCATTTTTAATAGTTCCATCTTCAGTTATATTATTCGGTTATGCACAAGAAATTGTAGCATTGATTTACAAAAGAGGACATTTTACAACAAGAAGTGTAGTTATAACATCCGAAACATTACAATTTTACGCAATTGGGCTATTATTTTTCTCAACAATACATCTTTTAACAAGAAGCCATTATGTATTTAAAGATAGAACTTTGCCTGTAATTTCTTCATTTACAGCAATTGGTATTAATATTATTTTAGATGAGTTATTATATAGACAGTACCTGCACGTTGGACTGACATTCGCAACATCATTTGCTGCAATGGTAAATTTCTTAATTTTATATACTTCGCTTGCAAAAAGATACGTAAAATTACGGACTTTTAAGTATCTCGTAATACTTATTGTTACATTTGCAATTTCAGGATTTTCTTTTTATATTTCCAAAATGGTAAAATTAAATTTGCTTGGAAGATTTGACATCGCAATAAATTTAATAGTATTTGCTGTGATTTACCTATTTATCTGGTTTATCTTAATTTCAATTTTTAGAAAAGATTTAATCGAAAAAATGCTAAAAAGAGTTTTGAACAGAGGTTAAATATGATACAGGAAAAAACTAGATACACAAAGACAGGCAAACGAATAGAAGTCTACGAATTTAAAGCAAAGTTACACCAAAAAGTAGTAATGAGTAAAAATCAGTTTGAAGAGCATATTTTTCCAAAACATCCTGAAATTTCACTGGAAATAATAAAGGAAGTGCTAGAAAATCCAGATTTTGTAACCAAACAGTCAAAATCCCGAAAAGAACATTTTTATCAAAAGAAAATTGGAAAATTAAATTATTTTGTAGTAATTTCCCAGCATAAAAATGTAAAAAATTTAAGATTTGTATTAACAGCCTTTATGGCAAAAGATACAAACTTTTTGAAAGAAAAAAATATACATTACAGATATAAAAAATAAAAGTACAAATTCAAAATTATTATTTACCTAAATTTTAGGTAAATAATAACAATGTAATTTATAACTTTATATTAAAATACAATATTAAGAAAAAAATCATCGTAATAGAAAGCGTATAAGAGCCTAAATTCAACTTAGCCATTATTTTTATTGTCTTATTGTCGATGATTTTTAATTGCTTAAAATCGTTTATTTTGATTTTTCATATTTTCTATTTATGTAAAACATAAATAGAATTTTTATTAATATAGCTTATAAAATAAATAACACAGTACGTTTTTAAATTTTATAAAGTTCTATAAAAGTTCTATTTTTTATACATTATACATTTTTTAAAATATTTGTGTTATAAAAATACTATATTTTATTTTATATTTATAGTATAGCACCTAAATTTTAATAATTCAATTATTAATTAAAGTTTTAAAATTTTTATACAGGCTATTCTTTTTTAAAAAATATAAGTTATAATTATATTAGATAAAAAGTGCTACTGAAAACTATTAAAAAAACAATAAATTATATAGAAAGGAGGAAAGTTTAAAATGAAGAGAATATTATTTCTATTATTAATTATATTTTGCTCATTTAATATAGCAGCAACAGAACGGATTAAATCGGGATATTGTGAAGGGAGAGGAAAAATTTTGAAAAAAAATTATGATTCGGACTCTTTAACAATTTTAACAACATATAAATCATGCCACATTAATAGCACAAAATATAATAACATCAAAGTTTACAGAACTTATTATAATTATAATAAAAATGCTAAAATTCCTACAAAAGAAGTTTTTTCAAGTAAGAATAATTACTGTGCGGATGTAGATCATAATACAGGCAATTTATTAATTTATAGTACTAATGTTGAAGGTGAATGTGAAATGCTACATTAAATTATCTGAGCAGACGGGATAGGAGAAATTTTAGAAAAGTCTTTTTTATCATAGTGATGCTGAACCTAAATAAAATAAAAAATATAGATTTATGTAAAAATAGGAGTTATATTAAATATCTTTTAGATAACTAATTTTTTAATAAGAGATTAATAAATATAACTCCTGATTTTTATTATTTATAGTTTGACAAAACTATTTATTTAATTTTTCCATTAACTGAGCATTCGCATCCTCATACAAATGAGAATATGTATTTATCGTAGTTTGCAAATTATCATGTCCCAGCCGTTTACTGATAGCAGTGATGTCAGCTTGAATAAATAATAAATATGAAGCGTGAGAATGCCTAAAGTCGTGAAGGCGTATTTTGGGTAAATTTGCTTGCAAACTGTATTTCTCTAAAACATATCGAAGCTGTGAACTTTTTAAATTAAAAATTCTGTTATTCTTTATATTTTTTTTATTTCGATTAATTTTTAAAGTTTCAAAAAAATATAATTGTAAATCTGAAATAAGAGTTTCTGGCAACAAAACTTTTCTTATTGAACCAAAAGTCTTTGGAGTAGTGATATAGTCCTTTTTACTTATATGTGAAAGAGTCTTATTCACATCAATAAATTTTTCATTCAAATTTATATCATTTTCCAAAAGTGCCAAAACTTCACCAATCCTAAGCCCAGTCCAAAACAAAATTTTAAAAACAATAATAAAATCAGAATATTTATCATTTTTCTCTTTATTTTCTAGTTCTAAAACTTCAATAAACTTTTCAAAATCATTAATAGACCATATTTTCATTTCCGAACGATTTTTCTTGCTCCCAAAAGCCCCTATATTTTTACATGGATTTTCATTTAAGTCTTGATATTTCGTAGCCCAGTTAAACATGCTTTTTAATGCCGCATAAATATTGGACTTAGAATTTTCGCTAAACAGTTGCCCATTTCCGTGTTCCTTTTCCAGCATCTCATTTTGCCATTCCCGAATCATAAAAGGAGTAATTTTATTCACTTCAATTTCACTAAAAAACGGTAAAATATGCAAACGAAAAAACGTTTCTACAGTATTAACCGCAGTAGGCTTATGTCTTTTACTATAATCCTCAAAATAAAGCTCATACAGCGATTGAAACGTCATATTCATGGACTTAGCAATTTTTTTCTTAAATTCATATTCGTATTCTTGAGCCTCTTTTTTCTTCTTAAACCCTGTCTTTTTGTACTTTTTATTCACACCTTTATAGTCTTTAGCATAAAACATCGCATACCAAGTCTTTCTATCCGCATTATAATAAACCGGCACTTTAAAGTTCTCCTTACCTCTATGATTTTTAATATAATTATACCATATTTTTAAAATTAAAAACAGCAAATTTCATTTGTTTGTTGTTAAAATAATCAGTTATATTTTAATTTTTTTATTTATTATGGTATAATTAATTTAAAGCTAACGCTAAAAAGAAAGCGAGTGTAACAATGAAATTACTAGAAATATTTAAGGATTCTAAAAAGCAGAAAACATCTCAAAATGTAATTGATGATGAGCAATTAAAAATAAATTTTATTTATCCTGAAGATGAAGAAATAGCAAAAATTGTTGAAAATGAAGTTTTGGCACATAGAAATCTTAAACAAATTCTGAAAATAAAAAATGAGTTAGAAGATATTTTAAATGAAAACATAAAACCAGGTCCTTTCGAATATGATTTGGTGGGACACGACTGTACTGGAACATATTACTATGAAAATATCTGGTTTATAGATCTACTTTCAACAATTTATGAATATACAGATAGAAATAAGAGATCTAAAAGGAAAATATGTTGTGAAGCAATTTTAAGTGATTTTTATTATTTTGGAGTTACTTTTCCTGATAAAGTTTATGCAGATAAATTTAACTATATCGAAAATATTTCCGACGAATTTTATGAAAAAGCCCTTTTAGAAGAACAAAGATTAAAAAAGAAACTGTACAAATTTTCTGATGAATATCTAGAAGAAAAAAATACAAAAATTTATGAATTTTGAAATTTCAAGACATAAAAACGAATATGAAAAAGAAGAAATTGCAGAACTTGAAAGTATACTAAATCAAATAATTTATAATATAGACAACGAATCCGAAGAAGAAGATACAAACATCATTAAAAACAAAATCATTAATTTTATTGGAAATAGCAAAACATTTTCATACCAAAGCAAAAATATTTGGATTATAGAACTGGTAATAAAAATTTTAGAAAATTATTCCCAAGATTTAGCCAAATATAGAGCATTATTTTGTATGAAACTTTTAAATCAATTATATCTTTTTGAAATTGAAGATTTAAACGAGTTAAATAAAACTGAGTTTGAAATGATACGAAAAAAATTATATCACTATTACAGATTTTATGACAAATTAAGGATGGAACGAAAGAAAAAGAAAAAGTTTTTGTAAGGATATTGAAATTAAAAGTAAAAGTAATATAATATGAAACATGAATGAGAAGAGAGCAGAAGTGTTTCATATAAGCTTGCAAAAGAAATGATAACATCATAGCAGTATTACTATAATAATATATCAATTTTACAAATATACATAACATATATTATCGGACAGAATTAAAATAAATATATTTAAAATAATTTATTTTATTACGTCCGATAAAATACTTTATATTAATTATTATGTTATGATTATTATGTTATGTTTTTTAAAATATTTTTTATCCCTTTTGTTTTTAACGTGGAATGTCTGGATATTTATGGCTATTTAAGTACATATTTACATATTAATTCTTCCAGTTTTATAATCCCTTCTTAAAGAAATTCTTAAATTCTGAAACTTCTGCAGCAGATTGAGTAATAGATACTGAATATGATGCTCCTTTAACTATACCTGGTTGATATGTCATAGGTATAAATTGAAATGAAATTTCAGGATTAGACACCATACAATACCCCAATGTAGCTTTAGTCTCGCTTTCATTTCTTTTATTAAATATATAAGCCTCACCATATTCTTTTAATTCTGAATCAACAGGAATGACTACAACTTCTCCTTCTTTATATCCCACAATAAAATTACTGTGTTTTGTAATCTTAACAATAACGGCATTAGTAAGTTTTTCCATATGACAATAAATTAATTTGTAATCATTACCATTAGCAACACAGCCATTAAATATTTCTCTCATTCTTGCTTTGTTTTTTTCATTTTCCTCATCAGTAGCTCCTAAAAATGCTTTTTTTACTAAATCTTTAAGTTTCATTGTTATATTTCTCCCTATTTTAATATTTTTTTATTTTTATAAATTTTAATCATAAACTGATAACTTTATATTTAATTCATTACTTATATTTTTATTGTCAAAAGAAAGTAACATTATATCTCTTCATTTAGTCCAAATTATACAATTCATATATCAATTCTTGTGGTATTTTCTCGTCTAACTTCCATAAAATCCTCATTGGTTTATCTCCATAGCTTTTATAATAATTTGCTTTCCCTAGATAAATAAATGGATTTGTTTTATTATTATTCATAAACGCATATTTCCTTATAAATATGTGGACATTATACCCTAATTCACTATGATTAGTAAACATTTTACCAACACTTGAGTTATGAGCTGTTTTAGGTTGGCTTATCCATTGAATTAGATTGTCAGCAAATAAAGAATTATCGTATTTTAAGTTTTCTTGTAAAATATGGGTCTTGTCAATTGTTGCAAAAAGGCAAATATCCTTGTTTGTATTTGCATAACCTGCTCTCCAGCTGCCTTTTGGTACTTTGGAATCCAGCAAAATTTGGAGTTCTATTCTTTTATATTTTTTGTATGGAATCAGAATATTCTCATTAAATATCGATAAATTATTACTTTTCTTAAATTCTGACAATCCTAAATATAGTAATTCTTTTAGACAAATCTTGAAATTATAATTTGAATTTTGAGAATTATCTAAATTTATAAGTTTTAAGTTTATTTCATTGTTATTATCAATTTTATTTATATTTTGAAATATTTTTCTGTAATTTTCAGAGATTTTAAATAAATTATTATTTTTAGAATTTTGTTCTAAAATTTTATCTTCAACTAATTCTCTAAAAATACGATTTACAACGTATTCTTTTTCAAAATTGTTTTTAATATTAAAATAATTTTTATACTCATTAATAGTAATTTCTGAAGTTATAAACTCATTATTTATCAAATAATTTATAATTAAATACGTAAATGGCTCTACAAGTGTCAATTTTTTTTCTAAATATGCCAATAATTCAATTTCTTCTGAATTTAAAGATATTTTATTTTGTTTTAAAATTTCAGGCTTTTCAAATTGCAACTGTGCATTATAAAATGAGCCTAATTTTAAAGATAATTCTTGAAATAATTCGACATTTGTATCAAAATCGCTTACTTTTAAAATTTCATTTTCAGATTTGCCAATTTCTTCTTTATAATCTAAATACAAGTCTTTTAAAATATTTTTAGAATTAAAGTTAATTTTTTCAATTTTTTCAATAATACGATTTTGACAAACTCTATCCAGCTCTACGTAGCATGATTTTGGGATATTTGAAAATTGATTTTTTATTTCGTTTATAATTTTTTCTTTTTTAGTAAATAAAGTATCCTTGTTGTCAACTTCGTTTGAAAAATAATTTATTAGCAAATAATCTTTCTTGTGATTTCCAATAAAATCAATAATTGTGACAAAATCTTTATTTTCAGCCTTTCTTAATCCTCTTCCAATTTGCTGTATAAAAATTGTTGAGGACATTGTAGGACGTAAAAATAGCAGTAAATTAATTGTTGGAATGTCAATTCCTTCGTTTAAAATATCTACTACACATAAAATTTCAATTTTTTTATTTTTAAATTTGTCTAAAATTTCTGATCTTTCATTTGAACTTGTATTTGCTGTAATTACAGCCGATTTATAACCTTTTTTTGTAAATTCTTCCTTCATGAAAAAAGCATGCTCTATATTTTGGCAAAATGCGACAGCACTTAATTTATTACCATCAAAACCAAACTTATTGATTTTTTCAACAATATAATCGGTACGTGTGTTCAGTAATAAATTTTCTAATAATACTTTTTCATTATATTTTCCATTTTTGTAAGGAATATTATCATAATTAATCATATAATCATTTACGCCAAAATAATGAAAAGGTACAATCAAGTCCTCTTCCAAAGCATCTTTTATTCCAATTTCATCCACAACATTATAGTCACAAAGTGAAAGAATATCCTTACCATCCATACGTTTCGGAGTTGCTGTCAAACCTAGCAAAAATTTACTCTGAAAATACGATAATGTCTTTAAATAACTGTCTGACATTGAATGATGAAATTCGTCAACTATGATATAATCAAAGAAATTATGTTTAAATTCATTGTAACAATTTCTTAATGATTGAATTGAGGCAAAAATCATGCTTTTATTAATTTCTTTTACGCCACCGTAAATTCTTCCAAATTCATTTTTATCAATTTTAAGAATTTTTGAAAAGACATTCATTGCATTTTCCAGCAATTCTTCACGATGAGCGATAAATAAAAATTTTATATTTGAAATTTTGGACTTTCCATCATTTGTTTCAAATAATTTATTTTTATTGTTAGAATTAATTTCAAAAAACTGTTTTATATCCATTGCGGCAAGGTAAGTTTTTCCTGTACCAGTTGCAGAAATTACAAGGCCCTTTTTATTTCCGTTTTCTCTTGTTTGCTTCAACTTTTCCAAAACTCTTTTTTGCATGCTGTTTGGAATAAATTCATCTTTTTGTTTTATTTTTGTTTTTCTATAATCAAATGTATTTTGTGTGCTTATAAATTTTTTATATTTTTCATATTCATCAATAAAATCTTCTGTCAATTCTATTGCTTCATTACTGTGCCACAATTTCTCAAATTGATTTAACGATTTTCCATAAATATTAAAAAAACTACTATCTGTCAGTTTCACATTCCATTCTTCTGCTGAATATAAAGCACTTTGGCTAATATTAGACGAGCCAATTATAACACTATGATATTTTTCTTTTTCAAACAAATATGCTTTTGTGTGAAAACTCTCACTTGAATTATTGTAAATCTTTACTTTTATATTTTTATACGACAAAAGTTTTCGCAACGCCTTTGAGTCTGTGATATTTAGATAGACAGATGTTATAATTTCCCCTTGAATGCCTTGTTTTTCAAGTTCATCTAAAGTACTTATTAAAAGCTGTATACCTGAGTATTTTATAAAACTTACTATAAAATAGAATTTTTTACAGTTTAATAATTCTTGTTTTAAATAAATAAAAAAATTACGAAATTTTACTTTTTCGTTTATAATTAATTCATTTATATTTCCGATTATATCGCTATTTTTTCGTTTTAATGGTAATTCAAAGTGAAAATCAGTATTTTGAGTTTTTATTTTTTCTGATTTATCTGTAAATGCCTGATTTAATAAATACAACTGTTTTTCGGTAAATTCAATAACTTTTTGATAATCATTTTTCCCAATAAAATCAAAAATTTTTTCTGAAAATGTTTCCAGAACTTCAAATTCCAAATTTTCCTTGTATTCAGTTATTTCTAAAAAATTACTATTTTTTTCTTCTGTATTTATTAAATTATTTGGCTCAGATTTTTTTGCTAAAATACTCATTTTCACTCCATTTATTTTACTTTAATTCTATTTTTTGACTTTACATAAATATTTTTTCAGAAATTATTCTTTTTCTAAAAATTCTAAAATCCGCTTATTTCCAGTTTTATGCTTCATCATCTTGAAGAAAATTCTAAACATTATTAAAACATCGTAATAACTGCCGTGCAGCTGGCTTTCTTCAAATGGAATATTATAATAATTGGCACATTCCATAAGTTTTGGCCATTTGTAATTTCCGTACGAAGAACCGTTTACTTTAACGATGTCTATATTTGTTAGCATTGTGTCAAATTGATTTTGTAACGGGAAATCTACGAAACTTCTGTCAAATTTTATGTTATGGGCGACAAAATGGCTTGTGTCCTGACAGAATAAAAAGAAATTATCCATATCTTCCTTAAAAGTCAAAGGATATTCAATTCCTGTATTTTGAATGATGCTCTTTCTTTCACTTAAAATTACATCGTCTGTCAAGCCGTTTACACTAACTGCACCTTCATTTAACTCTTCGCCTTCATTTCTGAAATAAAATCTGTTAAATTCCGACACTTTTTTCCACTTATTTCTTTCTTCTCCAGTATTTTCAGAATTATAATTCACTTTTATTGCAGACATTGACAAAACTGAACTTCCCTGAAATCCATTTGTTTCCACATCAAAAAATATTATATTCTTATTTATTTTTTTTTCTTTGTTCACTTTTTTCTCTTTTCCTTATATTTTTACACAAGATATAAAAAATTAATCATTTAGTTTTAATATTGATAAAAACGCTTCTTGCGGTATTTCTACATTTCCGATTGCCTTCATACGTTTTTTACCTTCTTTTTGTTTTTCTAATAATTTTTTCTTACGTGTAATATCTCCACCATAACATTTTGCAAGTACGTTCTTTCTAAGTGCCTTAATTGTTTCCCTTGCAATTATTTTTGTACCTAATGCAGCCTGCAATGGTATTTCAAACTGCTGTCTTGGAATTACATCTTTTAATTTTTCAACGATTGCACGCCCTCTGTAATAGGCATTATCTTTATGAGCAATGAATGAAAAGGCATCTACTGGATTTCCGCTTACCAAAATATCCACTTTTACCAAGTCTGATTCCTTGTATCCAATCATTTCATATTCAAATGAAGCATACCCTTTTGTACGTGATTTTAATTTATCATAAAAATCAATTACTATTTCTGCAAGTGGCAAATCATAACTTATCATTGTACGAGTTTCATCAAGGTAATTCATGTTAAGGAAAGTTCCTCTTTTTTCCTGACAAAGCTCCATTACGTTTCCAACATAATCCTTTGGAACAATAATTGTCCCTTTTACATAAGGCTCTTCAATGTACTTTTTCCCTTCTGGAAATTCCGCAGGGTTGTCAATTACAATCATTTCCCCTTGTTCAGGTGTTACGTTATATTTAACCGATGGTGCTGTTGAAATCAAGTCAATGTTAAATTCACGACGCAATCTTTCTACAACTATTTCCATGTGCAAAAGCCCTAGAAATCCACATCTAAATCCAAATCCCAATGCAAGTGAAGTCTCTGGGGCATAAGATAACGAAGCATCATTCAACTGTAATTTTTCCAATGCTTCCCTTAAATCTTCATAATCATCTGTTGAAACTGGATAAATTCCCGCAAAAACCATGCTTAATGCAGGACGGTATCCTTCAAAAGCTGTATCTGTCGGATTTTTTACATGCGTAATTGTATCCCCAACTTGTGTATCTTTGATTGACTTAATTCCCGTAATAATATATCCAACTGAGCCAACTGTCAATTCATCAACTTCCTTCATTTTAGGCGAAAAAATCCCAACTTCCAATACGTCAAATTCCTTTTCGGTAGACATAATTTTAATTCTGTCTCCTTTTGCAATTTTCCCTTCGATTATTCTAATGTACGTTATAACTCCTCTAAAATCATCATAATGAGAGTCAAAAATTAACGCCTTCAAAGGATTGTTAATTTCTCCTTTAGGTGCAGGAATATGCTCAATAATTGATTCCAGCAAATCTTCAATTCCAAATCCAGTTTTTCCAGAAACAAGAACAGCATCATCTGCTGGAAGCCCAATAACTTCCTCTATTTCGAGCTTAACCTTATCAGGATCCGCTGAAGGTAAGTCAATTTTATTTATTACAGGCAATATTTCCAAATCGTTTTCCAAAGCCAAATACACATTTGCCAATGTCTGTGCTTCAATTCCCTGTGCAGCGTCAACTACAAGCAAGGCCCCGTCACAAGCTGCAAGTGATCTTGATACTTCGTAAATAAAGTCAACGTGACCTGGCGTATCAATTAAATTTAACTCATAAGTCTCCCCGTTTCGAGCCTTATACTTCAACGTAACTGCCTGTGCCTTAATCGTTATCCCTTTTTCCCTTTCTAAATCCATACTGTCCAGCAACTGATCCACCATTTCCCTTTGGGTTACAGTCCCTGTCTGCTCTAAAAGCCTGTCCGCAATAGTAGATTTTCCGTGATCAATATGTGCTATTATCGAAAAATTTCTTTTATTCTTTTGATCTAACATTTATATTGTTTCCTCCGTCTATCATCTTTTAGTATATTTTATAAAATGAGTAACTATTCCATCCGAACCTAGTTACTCAGCATTATTCATATTATATAATAATTTTACATTTTTTCATAGTCTTTAACAAAAATATTTTATCAAAATTTATTTAATTTCAGTTTATTTTAAAAGCTGATTGCCAGACTGAAAAATAAAATAATTTACATTTGACAAAAATTCCCTAAAATATGATTTTGGTATGGAAATAAGTAGTGTTTTCGCTGGAAGTCCGTAAATTTCATAATTTTCATTGTCAAATCCAACTTTTCTAGCAATATTTTTAGAACGGAAAATATGATAATCATTTGTTGTAATCAAGACTTTAATTTTTCGATTTTTTTCATTATTGTTTAAAATATTTTTACTATTTTCAATATTTTTTATCTTCTCAAGACTGAGTCTAAAATTCTCAACAGTATTCTTAGATTTATCCTCCAAAATAATTCTATCCTCACTAATTCCATTTTTCAAAAGTTCCCTTTTTATCGCCAATCCTTCTGCCACATTTTCATTTTTCCCTTGTCCACCAGTTGCAATAACCTTAACTTCTGGATTTTTCTTTAAATATTCCGTTGCAGCCTTTATCCTTTCCATAAGCGACTTAGTCGGCTTTTCTCCTTTTACTCTTGCTCCCAGTATTATTACATAATCTACTTTTCTATTTTCATTTACGGCTTTTCTATCATTTATATATTCTTTTATTATAAAATATTGCACAAAGCAAAATAAAAAAATAAATAAGACAATAGAGATTTTTATTAATGTTATAATTATATTTTTCATGTTTTATTAATTTCCTTAAATTATAATATTTCTATTTTATCCGAATCATTTCTCATTCGATATTTTATGTATTATTATAAAGTTTGTCCATTAAGTTTGTATTCAATTTTTTTCCACTACTCATCTTTCCCATCAGCATCACTTTCTCCTTTTATCAGACTCGCTGGTAAGTATAAAAACAATTCTAACATATTATCTGTTTCTCTTAAATCTTTCAATTTGTGTACTTTTTTAATATTTTTATTTTCAAGTTCATATTCGCTTAATATAGAATCTGTACTTTTGTCAGTTACCATATACAAATAAATTTTTTCATTACTTTTATTCACTAATGTTAAATATCCATTTACTTTTTCCGCTAATCTATCCATACTTTCATAATTTATATATGTGCTTAAAGAAATCATTATCATATTTTTATTTTCATTATCAGGAATAAAACCAAAATTAAAGGGAAAATAATCAGACTTTGGATAAATTATTTCCTTTTTATTCTCTTTATAATAAATTCTTTTAACCATTGGCATTTTATGAATTATTTCAAGCATTTCATTTTCATTTTTTATATTTGATATTTCTGTACTGTAAACTATCTGTTTAGGTTCACAGTAATGCTGATTATAAAATTCAGTAAAAAAGTAACAACTAAAAAAGTATAGTATCACTTTTATTAATCTTTTTAAACTTTTTTGCTTCAAATATCTTGTAATAGAAAATAAAATTAATTGAAATATCGAAAAAATAACATACACATATATAATAACTATATTCCAAAATTTATTCATATCATTAAATCCAGAATATTTCATTCCAAAAATAGAAATACCAATTATCATCGTTACCCAATAAATATTAAATTTTTTTGTCTTTAAAGCGATAATTAATGATAAAGCAACACAAGTTGCCAAATTTGACAATATTATTATTCTGGTTGTATATCCTGAATAACCACTTGAAAATATAATTATATTTCGAAAAAGAAACAGTAAATATACGATATAAATCCCATTTTTAATTTTATCTTTCACATTTTTCTCCATTTTTATTATATCATTCTTTCACGATAGCTGTAAAATCACTCCAGTCCTCAACTTTAAAAGCTCTAATATCCCTTACAGAATTTTTAAACCATTCGATAGATTTTAGTTTTGTTATGGCTTTATAAACTTCAGCTAAAGTATTTTTTTCAGTACTATTCACATATAAACTACCTTGTGTCCATTCAAAACCCAGTATTTCCAATTCCTGTCGAATTTCATCGTAAGCCCTGTTATATGAATCCCCATAATTTTTTTTCAAATCATCAATTTTTAAATCAAATGCAATTGCATACATCTGTATCCCTCCTCTTTTAAATATTTTACAACAATATTTTAGTACATTTTATCATAATTGTCAATTTCTTGTTTTTATTTTTTTATTGATGTTTTATTTAAAAAATACTATAATAAATTATATAAAAACTATTGAAATATTTAAAAAAGGGAAAAAGATGAAAATGAGAATCAAAAAAATAAAAGATAATTTTTATGAAGAGTTAGGAATGAATAAGTATGATTTTTTTGAAAAAGTAGCTGATTATATTGGAAACTTCCCTATAATTATAGATGGCTTTTATTTTGATAATACAAGTGTTGGAGATGGAGAATATTTGTACGCCTCTATAAATAATGTTAGTTACGAAATTGATACTGTATCGAAAGAAGTAAAAAAAGAAAACTCTGGATGTATATATGTTTTTTATTCTGAAGAAAATGAAATTGAAGTTTATTACGAATATGAAGAATTTTTGCTTTATTTTATTACTTATTATTTAAAAAATATCCATTGTTATGGAGATATGATAGGATTTATAGAGCAAGAATTAATAAAATATTCCATTTATAAAAATGAATTTAGAAATTATAAGGTGAATTTAAATGTTAAAAATATTTTTATAAGAGATAATCTTAGAAATTTCCTTTATAATTATAATTTGGATGAAAATAAATATATTTTAGGTCTTATAAATTATCAATTGAAAGAAATAAATTATTGGGATATCAATATAAAAAAGAAATTTTTTTCATATTTATTAGGTTCAAATAATTTAAAAGAATTTCTGAATGAAAATAAGAAAAAATTTATAGAAAAAGAAAAGGATTTTTTTGGAATGTATGATGGTTATGATATAAAATTTGTTGTTTCCGAAAAAGATGAGAGTTTTATAATAGAATATAATAACTATTTTTTGATGAGCCATAATAGTGGAATGAATCTTTTATACGGAAACAGTTATGGTAAATTTAGTAACCTTATATATGAAAATGAGGCAAAAGTACTAATACCAGAAAAATATAAAAATGAAAGAGAAAAGGAAAATATAGAAATAGTTTCTAAAAAAGATTTCTTAAAAGAACTTGAAATTATTGTTAATGCTTATGAAGATATTTATAATGATAATGAAGTTCAAAAAATGTATGAAAACTTTAAAAAAATTTTTTAAATAAAAATACATTATCTTGCAAAAAAGGATAGATGGCATTCTCAGATGAAAAGTGGAAAAGGACAAGTTCATGATTTAATCGAGGCCGACGATGAATAAATTATGGACTGATGATGGCTGAGCAGATTATTTATATTGGCAATCTCAAGATAAAAAACTTTAAAAAGGATTAACGAACTCATAAAAGATATTGAAAGAAATGGAGCATTGAATGGAATAGGTAAATCTGAAGCTTTGAAATATAGAAAAGTATTTAGTTGAAGAATTGACGAAAACTAACAGGCTTGTCTATGCCATTGATGAAAACGGGGTTTTATGGATAATTTCTTGCAGAGGACATTATTAAAATTAATTTTTTACAATTAAAAAGAGTGGATAGTACCACTCTTTTCAAATACTCTGGTTTTTATGAATATTACTCTAATAACATAATTAAAATTAAATCATTTAATTTACTGATTTTCAAATCCGCCTGTATAAAGCTGATAATAAGTTCCTTTTTGTGCAATCAGTTCATTGTGATTTCCACGTTCGATAATTTTTCCTTGATCAAGTACCATTATTACATCGGAATTTTTGATAGTTGAAAGCCTGTGGGCAATTACAAATACCGTTCTTCCCACCATCAACTTGTCCATTCCTTCCTGCACGATTTTTTCTGTTCTTGTATCGATGCTTGAAGTTGCTTCATCCAGAATTAAGACTGGTGGATCGGCGATTGCTGCTCTTGCTATTGATAATAATTGCCGTTGTCCTTGTGAAAGGCTGGAACCATCACCGCTTAAATAGGTGTCGTAGCCTTGTGGCAAGTGTTTTATAAAATGATCAGCATTGGCAAGTTTTGCAGCCGCATACACTTCTTCATCTGTTGCATCAAGTTTTCCATATCTAATGTTGTCGGCAACTGTTCCAGAGAACAAATGTGTGTCCTGTAATACAATTCCAAGCGATTCTCTTAAATCCTGTTTTTTTATTTTTTCAATGTTAATTCCATCATATCGGATTTTTCCAGAATTAATATCGTAAAATCTGTTAATTAAATTTGTAATTGTAGTTTTTCCAGCTCCTGTTGCACCAACGAAGGCAATTTTTTCTCCCGGCTTTGCATAAAGATTGATATTGTGAAGTATTGTATTTTCATCATTATATCCAAATGTTACATCTTCAAAAACAACATCTCCCATCAGTCTTTCATAAGAAATTGTTCCGTCAGAATGCGGATATTTCCAAGCCCATACACCTGTGTGCTTTTCAGTTTCTGTAATGTTTCCATTTTCATCAATATTTGCGTTTACAAGAGTTACATAGCCATTATCTTGTTCAGATGCCTGATCTAGCAGGTTAAATACTCTTTGAGCTCCAGCCGATGCCAATATTACTGATGTTAATTGCTGTGCAATTTGTGAAACTGGCTGATTTATTACTTTTATAAACTGCAAAAATGATACAAGCCCTCCGATTGTAAAGCCTGCAATATTATTAAACACAATTATTGAGCCAAGAACTGCTGTAAGTACAAAGTTTATATTTCCAAGATTTCCAACAGCAGGGCCTAGAATGTTTGCAAATTTCATTGCATTGTTTGCCCTGTTAAATAATGCCGTATTCAACTTATTAAAACGTTCGTCAGCTTTTTTCTCGTATGAAAATACTTTTACAACTTTCAGCCCTTCTATCATTTCTTCCACATATCCATTTACAATTCCGATATTTCTTTGTTGTGCAGTATAGTTCTTTGAGCTTTTGGAAGAAATAGTCTTTGTTGTGATAATCATAATTATAATCATTATTACTACAAAAATTGTTAGCGGGATATTTAAGATGAACATTGAAATAAGAACACTTATAATTGTAATAATCGAAGATATTACCTGTGACAAGCTTTCTACCAGCATATTTCTTAAAGCGTCAATATCACTTGAATAGACGCTCATTATATCTCCGTGTGCATTTGTATCAAAATACTTTATAGGAAGCGATTCCATGTGTATAAACACGTCATCTCTTAACTTTTTCAATGTTCCCTGTGCAACATAAATCATAAATATTTCATAAATATATGTACAAATAACAGCTCCTCCATATACAGCCACCATTTTTAAAATTAAATTGACAAGCTCATTAATAAAATTGGGGTTATTTTTTCCAATATTAGGCATAATGATTCCGTCAATCAATTCTTTTGAGTACATCGTACCAACAACCATCCCAAACGAACTTAGACAAATAAATATAACAACAAACAACGTCTGTATTTTATAATGTCTAAACATGTATCCTAATAATCGTATTAATCCTTTTATCTGATTTTGAGATTGAGAATTTTCAGTTTTTTTATTTTTACTCATTACTTATCACTCCCTTCTGTCTGGGATTCATAAACTTCACGATATATCTTGCTTGTTTTAAGCAGTTCATCGTGTGTTCCTGACGCTGTGATGATTCCATCTTCCAGAACTAATATTTTATCAGAATCTTTTATTGATGATACTCTTTGACCGATAATAATTTTTGTAATGTGTGGCAATTCATTTTTGAAGGCTTCTCTTATTAATTTGTCTGTCTTTGTGTCAACTGCGCTTGTTGAATCGTCTAAGATTAATATTTTTGGAGATTTCAGCAAGGCTCTAGCAATACACAGCCTTTGTCTTTGCCCTCCAGACACATTCGCTCCGCCACGTTCAATGCGAGTATCGTATTTTTTAGGAAATTTCTGAATAAATTCATCAGCTTGTGCCAATTTGCAGGCATGTTCCATTTCCTCATCAGTCGCATTCTCATTTCCCCAACGTAAATTATCCTTTATACTTCCTGAAAACAGCACATTTTTTTGAAGAACCATCGCCACATTATCCCGAAGCGTCTTTATATCATAATCCTTTACATTTACTCCGCCAACTAGAAGTTCCCCATCTAGAACATCATACAATCTTGGAATTAACTGAACAAGAGCTGATTTTGCACTTCCAGTTCCCCCGATAATTCCAATAGTTTCTCCAGACTTTATTTCCAGATTTATTTTTGTCAAATTCAGCACCTCAGGATTATTGCTGTAACTGAAATTAACGTTTTTAAACACGATTGAACCATCTTTTACCTCTGTTATCCCATTTTCAGGATTTTTAATGCTTGACTCCTCATCTAGAACCATCACAATTCTATCTCCAGATGCTCTTGAAAACACAATATTTACAAGCATCATCGCAAGCATAAGAAGACTCATAAGAATATTGGTTGTATAAGCAAAAAGACTTGTAAGCTGCCCAGTTGTCAGCTCATTTACAACAATCATCTTTGCTCCAAACCATGAAAGCAGCATAATACATCCAAATACTGTTATCTGCATTACAGGAGATACGAATATTATAATATTTTCTCCTTTTAACAGCATGCTTCTCAAACTTTCAGTAGCCTTCTTGAATTTACTAGTTTCATATTTTTCACGAATATACGCTTTTACAACACGGATCCCGTTTATATTTTCCTGAAGGCTGGAATTTATGTCATCATACTTTCTTATTGCAGCTGTAAAAATTGGATGTACCTTAAAAATAATAAAGGCTAAAAAGCTTCCTAAAAATATGACTGCAATAATAAATATCATTGACAGTTTCGGACTTATCATAAACGACATAAATATCGCAACACACATCATAAGAGGAGCCCTTACAAATCCTCTAATTAAAAGCTGAAACGAATTTTGAATATTATTTACGTCTGTCGTAAATCTTGTAATCAGTCCAGCTGTAGAAAATTTGTCAATATTTGTAAATGAAAAAGACTGTATCTTAGAAAATAAATCTTTTCTCAAATTTTTAGCAAATCCAGCTGAAGCATAAGAAGCATATTTACTGGCCTGTATTCCACATAACAACGACAACATCGCCACGCCAAATGTTGCAAGCCCCATTACAACAATAAATTTCATATCTCCCTTTCCGTTATTTCCATTAAGCCCATCATCTATAATCACAGCCATAAGTGTTGGAATGAGCATTTCAAAAATAACTTCTGTTCCAATAAACAGCGGTGAAATTAATGCACTTTTTTTATACTCGCCAAGACGGGAAAATAATTTTTTTAACATATAAATAAACACCTCTTCCTTTCTTTATTTTTAATTTTATTTGGTATTAATATAAATTTAAAAGCACGAAACTTATCGGAAAAATAAAAACTCATTTTCATTAATAAATTTCAGTGCTTTTTATTTGTTATTAAATTTAAATAAATTACTTAAATAAAATTACTTAGATATCCAAATGTTCCATAAAATATCTTATCTGCAATCTCCACCAGTCCCAGTCATGAGCTACATCGTAACCCCAAAAATCTACCCATGCCGGAACTTCTTTTTCATAAAGTATATGAGCCAGTTCCCTGTTACTTGGCAACAATTCCTCTTCCCATGCACCTTGTCCGATACATACAATAATGTTTCTATTTCTGTATATATCTAAATAAGGATGATTCCACGGCATATTTCTCAAAAAATCAATAACAGAATTATTGTAAACCAAATCATCTTTGTAATCTCCAAAGAACATCGAAGCGTCAAACATTCCACTTAGTGAAATCAATGTTTCAAATAGTTCGGGCCTCCGGAAGAACAAAATCCCTGCGTGTGCTCCTCCCATACTGCACCCTGTAACAATAATGTCACTTCTCCAAGAAATATCCTGTATTATAGGTACAAATTCATTTGCGATAAAATTATACCATTTTTCCTGCATTTCTATTCTGTATCTTGGATTTCCCTGAAGATCAGACCAGCTTTCCTTGTCGATACTTCCTACACAAAATAATTGCAGTTTTCCTTGCTCAATGTAGTCTGATAGCACGTCCACCATTCCAAACTCTTCATATTGGTTAAAATCTCCGTCTTGTGAAGGAAATACTAAAACTGGCTTTCCAGCGTGTCCATATCTTTTATATTCCATTTCCCGTCCAAGATGATGGCTATATTGTTTTTTATATTCTATTTGCATTCTTTCTCCTTGTGATTTTATTTATTTTTATTCTTCCACTTTTTTATGTACGAAATCTATAAATTCTTCCATTTCCTCTTTTGTGATAAATTTTGCTGTGTACATATAGTTTCCCATTGCTTCTGCAAAAATATCCGGCATTCTTTCGTCCATCACAATTGCATTTCCATATTTCTGCTTAATTTCATCATGTGAATGAATATAATTTTTGTTATCACGACGACTGGCATAAACACAGTAATTTTTTTCTATATCTTCATTTAATTTAGCCTTTTCGATTTTGTCAAAGGCAACCATATCAGCCCAGATTTGATAAACATCAGTATTATTGGCATAATTATACATATCAGGAGTATATCCACCCGCAGGACGCATATTTGCTTCCAGTCCCACATATTCCCCTTTTTTACCAAGTCCTTTTTTACTTTTATTTAATTTAAAAAATTCGAGATGTATAAATCTGCTTTTTACTCCAAAACCTTTCACAGCTCGTCTTCCTGCATCCAGTAACTTTTCAGGCATTTCCTTTTCTACATAGTAAAACACGTCTAGCCCTTTATTTACAATATCCATAACAGCAGGCTCAACTATCCCTGTTTCAAAAATAGGATTTCCATTGGAATCAATAATCGCATCATAAGACACCAACTCACCGTCAACATATTCTTCCATAATATATTTCACATTTTCATTACGAGTTTCAAAAAACTGCTTCAATTCTTTTTCATTCTTAATTTTATGAGTATCGCTTGCTCCAACTCCATTATCAGGTTTAGTAACTACTGGATACCCAACTTTATCAATAAATTTTTTTGCTTTTGCAAGTGTCGTAACTAATGAAAAATCCATAGCTGGTATTTCTCCCTTTTTATATGCCTTTTTCATTTTCGATTTTTCTTTTATATTTGCAATTTTGTCAGACTTTATCCCAGTTGTAATATTAAAATCTGAACGAAGTCTTGCATCTTGCACAAGCCAGTATTCATTATTTGACTCAAGCCAGTCAATTTTTCCATATTTATGTGTAAAAAAAGCCACCGCCTTTAAAACTTCATCATAATTTTCAAGGCTAGAAACTTTATAGTATTCTGTCAAGCAATCCTTTAATTTTTGATCCAATTGATCATATTCTATATCTGCAATTCCTAATACATTTACCCCATTTTGTTTTAATCTATCGCAAAATTCACAGTTAGTTTTTGGAAATTGTGGTGAAATGTAAACAAAATTCATAATATCTCATCTCCTTCTACTGTTAAATTGGTTTAATATCACTATTGTTGTAATTCATTTTTTTAGTAATTTCATATTATTATAGCATAATTTTTTGAAAAATGTAAATATTTAATATTTTATTCTTTTTTTATTTTTCCTTTATAAAAGAAATAATAAGATATTTTTCGAGTTTTTTCCTTTATAAGTTGAAAAACTTTTCATCAACTACTATAATTTCTTATATAGGCGGTGATAAAATGATAAAAAGAGAACAATATTTAAAAGAAATTAGAAAATTTATGGATAAACCTGTAATAAAAGTTTTCCCTTTATCCTTTAAAGAATTTATAAAATTTTCTAAAATTCAAAATCCACAGAAAATTTACAATACAGAGGAGTATTTTGAACAATATCTGAAATTTGGAGGACTTCCTGCCATTCATAATTTTAGTCAAGATAAAACTTCGATTTATCAATATTTGACTGATATTTATAATTCTGTTTTATTAAAAGATGTTATTTCAAGAAATAATATAAGAGATATTGAATTGCTGGAAAGAGTTATTTTATTTATTTTTGATAACATCGGAAATACTTTTTCTGCAAAAAAAATTTCAGATTTTTTAAAAAATCAAGGCAGAAAGTTAAGCACTGAAACTGTCTACAATTACCTAAAAGCACTTGAAAATGCCTATATTATTTCAAAAGTTCAAAGATACGACATAAAAGGAAAATCCATTTTAGAAACGCAAGAAAAATTTTATCTTCTTGATTTAGGATTAAAACATTCTCAATCAGGATATAGAGCAGATGATATTGCTGGATATCTTGAAAACATTATTTATTTAGAATTATTAAGAAGAAAGTACAATGTAAATATCGGAAAGCTAAAAACAAAAGAAATTGATTTTATAGGACAAAAAGAAAATGAAAAATTATACATTCAAGTTACCTATCTTTTAGCTTCTGACGACACTATTGAAAGAGAATTTGCCCCATTAAAAGACATTAAAGATATTATCCCAAATATGTTCTTTCTATGGACAATTTGACTAAATTCAACATAAATGGAATTAAGCGAAAAAAAATTATAGACTTCCTATTGGAATAATAATTTTAAAAAACTAAATAATTTGTTGGGGGAAAATAAATTAATATTATCCCCTTTAAATTTTTATTTTTATTTCTGCTTTTCTAATTTTTTTTTGATATTTTTTTCAAAAGGAGTTCCAATAAATAAACTTATTGTGGTTTCTTTTAATTCTTTTGCTACATTTTCATTAGATAATGGTTTAGTAAACGAATTTACTGAACACATCAAAGAAAACATACTTATAAACAATATCTTCTTAATTTTCACTAAACCAAAACCCCTTTAGTCGATGGAATCTCATCCCTGTATTTTTCATCAATACTGACAGCCTCCGCCAAGGCTCTAGCAACTCCTTTAAAAATCGACTCAATTATATGATGCGAATTTGTCCCAGCCATATTTTTTATATGTAATGTAGCATTTAAATGCCTTGTAAAGCCAATGAAAAACTCTTCCACCAATTCCGTGTCAAAAGTCCCAACTTTCTCAGTCGGAATATTTACATCAAAATTCAAAAAATATCTCCCACTTAAATCAACAGCAACTAATGTCAAAGCCTCATCCATCGGCAAAAGAAAGTTCCCATACCTTCTCACACCCTTCAAGTCCCCTAACGCCTCATAAAAACATTTTCCCAATGCAATTCCAATATCCTCCGTACTATGATGATCATCCACCTGCGTATCCCCATCACAATAAACCTTTAAATCAAATCTTCCATGCTTCGCAAACAAGTCAAGCATATGATCCAAAAATCCAACCCCTGTATTATTCTCATATTTCCCAGTTCCATCAATATTTAATTCAACTTTTATTTTTGTTTCAAATGTATTTCTTTCAATTTTAGATTTTCTCATATCTTTATCCTTTCGTTATACCTTTAATTATAAATAGTATAATCTATTTTTTTCTCTTTTTCAAGATTGAGCAAAAAACAAGAAATTTATTTTAAAATATTAAAAATCGTGGTATAATTTAATTTATTAAAAATATAGGAGGTGGAAATATGCTTACTTCTGATGAGAGAGCTGAAAATTTTATAAAAAGATTTGGTTTTGACTTTGATAAAATTGATAAAAATCAAATAATTTTTTTAATAAATGAAGAATTTGAAAGAGCCGTTGAAGAGAGAAAAAGATGTTTTTATGATAGTTCTGAATGTCTACGTGTATTGTGCGGATATTTGTATTGCTTAGGTGATATTTCTGATGTTCCGTTATTAGAAAAAGTAAAATATGGTATTGATATGGATGTTGGAACTATGATTGATAGCGAATGGATTGATAGTTTAGAAAATGGTGGGATAGAAGATAAATATACTCGAACAAGAAAAGAAATAATAGAAAATTTTGTAGATTATTATGAAAGTTGGCTCTAATCTAATCAGTATTCTGACAAGGGGAATTACCCCCTTGCATATTCATTTTATTTTTAATTTACATTATTTTTCCAACAAATCTTCCAATTTCTCAATAAAAATCCCCATTTCCTCATCCGTACCAATCGTAACCCTCAAATAATTATCAATCCTATCTTTTGCAAAATATCTTACTAAAACTCCATTTTCTTTTAGCTGTTTATACAAATCACCTGCGAAAACTTTGTTGTGAGAAATAAAAATAAAATTAGCACTCGAATTTAACACTTTAAATCCTAATTTTTTCAATTTTTCAACTGTTTTTTCTCTAGTCTGAATAATTTTAGCATTAGTTTTTTCAAAATATTCATCATCATTAAACGACTCAATTCCAGCTTCAATTGAAATTCTGTCAATCGTGTATGAGTTAAATGAAAATTTTAGCCTGTTCAGCCCTTCAATTATATTTTCAGAGCCAAGTGCATATCCAAGCCGTATTCCCGCCATAGAACGTGATTTTGAAAACGTCTGAACTACAAGAACGTTATCGTATTTATTTATTAATTTTACAGCACTTTCTGCCCCAAAGTCAACATACGCCTCGTCAACGATAACCAGCTGATTCGGATTATTTTTTACTATTTCTTCAATTTCATCCAATTTCAAAGCAATCGAAGTTGGTGCATTCGGATTTGTAATAATTATATGCCCATCCAAGCCAAAATATTTTTGAATTTCAATTTCAAAACTATCATTTAAAGGAATTTTGACTTCCTTTACATTAAATAAATCGGCATAAACTGGATAAAAACTGTATGTAATATCTGGATAATACACTTTATCTTCCGTATTAAAAAATGTCATAAAAATAAATGCCAGAACTTCATCCGATCCATTTCCAATAAACACCTGCTTATGTGTAACTTTATCGTTTATTTTATTAGAAAAATATTCAGCAATAACTTTTCCAAGCTCCGTTACATCTGGATCTGGATACAATTTCAAATCTTCCAAATTCATAGATTTTATTTTTTCTATAACTTTTGATGATGGCGGATAAGGATTTTCATTTGTATTAAGTTTAATATATTTTTTGTCTTTCGGCTGTTCTCCCGGTGTATAAGGCTCTATTTCCTTTATTTTATCATTCCAAAATTTACTCATTTAAAATTACCTCTTTTATTTTTTTATTTGTTGTTATTCATTAAAATCTGTGTTATTAGAACTATTTTCTATATATTTTATGGTTTCATCTATAAAAGTATTAAAATCAAATTCTAATTTCCATTTCCCATTAACTTTTTTTGTTTCAATTTCCAAGGTTTCTTCATTATAATCAGTATTTTTCATTTCTTCTTTAACTCTACTTTCAAGATATTCATAAAATTTATCAAGTTTTGCTTTGTTAATCTTTTCTATATGTTCAAATTCTTTATCTGAAATACCAGTTTTTTGTTGAATTTCATCAAGAATCTCATTAGTATCAAAATCATCCAGATTTTTAGACTTAATTAATATTTTAACCTTTGCGTTACTTTTTTCTGAAAACAAAATTTCGTTTACACTAATTTCAGTGTTATTAAGTTCATTTATCAAATTCCTACCTATAATTGAAGTTATTTTTTCTGAAAATTCTCTAAAAATTTTTCTTTGTTTTTTGGGAATCTCATTTATAGAATCATTAATTTCGTTATTTACGGTTTCATTATAAAGTTCTGCTGTTTTTTCAAATATAGCTTTTTTACCTTCTGTATTATATCTTTCAATAATTTCTTTATTTATAAGATTCTCAATTTCTTTACTATTTCTATCAACTTCACTTTGTGAAATTTTAACTCCACTTTTCACATAAACTTCATAATTACTTTGTGCCATTCCCAATGTTCCTAAAATAAATAATCCTAGTAGTATTTTTTTCATTTATCCTCCAATATTTTGTTATTATTTTTTTATTTTAATTTATTTGTTTTGTACTGTATTTTGCAGAAAATCTAAAATATTTAGATGATTTATTCCATCTTCGCTCAAATTTATTTCATCCATCGAAATTATAAACTTCTGAAAATTATCCTTTACTTTCTTTAATGGCGTTATCTCTCTCTTGAATGTATTTTCATCAAGTATCGTTGCTGACACTTGATAATATTCTCTTTCATTATTTCGTTCTGCTATAAAATCTATTTCCAGATCTCCAATTTTACCAATATACACAGTATATCCACGCCTAATCAATTCCAAATAAACTATATTTTCCAAAATATGACCAATATCACTATGCTTTTTATTTATAAGCAGTTTTCTCAATCCTATGTCAACTATGTAATATTTCTCCAGCGATTTTAAATGCTGTTTTCCTTTTATGTCATAACGTCCAGCTTTGTACAATATAAACGACGATTTCAAGGCTTCTATATAATTTTCAACGGTAGAAGATGTCGTTTTTCTGCCATAAGAAACAAGTGTATCAGCTATTTTTTTTGGTGAAACAATATTTCCAATGTTTTCAAATAGAAATTTTACTACAGATTCAAGCAAAGTAATGTCCTGTACTTTATTTCTTGCAACTATATCTTTTAGCAAAACTGTGTTGTATATTCCCATTAAATAGTCTTTTCTTATGTCATCATCATTTATTTGTGTCGCATAAGGAAATCCGCCATTTTCAAAATATTTATTCCAAGACTGTCTAATATCCTGTATTTCATCCAATTTAAGATATTCAGAAAAAGATAAGGGCAATATGGATATTTCAATATATCTGCCTGAAAGCAGTGTTGCCAATTCGCCAGATAACATCATCGCATTGGAGCCTGTTATATAAATATCTGTGTTATCCTTTATAAACAAAGAGTCCACTGCCCTTTGAAAATTCTCAACTTCCTGAATTTCATCAATAAATATATAATTTTTTTTATTAGGTACAAGTCTTTCGTTTATATATTGATACAATAATTTATAATCTTTTAAATCTTCAAACTTTAAATCCTCAAAATTTATGGAAATTATCTGTTCTTCCAAGACACCAGATTCTATTAAAAAATTTCTAAATTGAGATAGTAATGTAGATTTTCCGCACCGCCTAACGCCTGTGATAACCTTTATTATCTGCATATCTTTTATTTTTTTCAATTTTTCCAAGTATTCAGTTCTTTTAACCATAAAATCACCTCATACAAAGTATACCAAAAAAAAGAAAAATAATCAATTTTTTATTCTCAAATCAAAAAACTCCAAAATTTTGAAAACTTTTTATTTTCTAAAACAAAAACTTTCAAAAATTAAATACTTTTTATTTTAAAAATGAAAAATTTTAGTATTTTGAAAAAGCCTGAAAACTAGAAATTTATAATTTTCAATCTTATCAAAAAATTATTAAAAATCTGTTTTCAGACAAATTCTATTTTTTATTTATCAAATCTTTTTGAAACTGAACGAGCATGTGCTGTAAGCCCTTCATTTTCAGCAAATTTAATTACTTTATCCTTAACTTCTTCAAGTCCTTGTTTTGAATAGTAAATAAACGAAGATTTTTTAATGAAATCGTCTACTGAGAGTGGAGAAGAGAATTTGGCAGTACCACTTGTTGGCAATGTGTGATTTGGGCCTGCTAGATAATCTCCAATTGGTTCAGGCGTGTTGTGTCCCATAAATATTGATCCTGCATTTTTTATTCTTGGCAATAATTCAAATGGATTGTCTACTGCCAATTCCAAATGTTCTGGTGCAACATAATTGCTTACAAAGACAGCATCATCCATATTGTCTACAATAACTATTCTTCCTTGAGTTTCAATCGACGCCCTTGCAATTTCTTCTCTTGGCAATTCCTTTAACTGCTTTTCCAATTCCTTAGTAACTTCATTTGCTAATTTTTCAGAAGTCGTAACTAATATGCAGGCTGCCAGTTTATCGTGTTCCGCTTGTGACAATAAATCTGCCGCTGTATGAACTGGATCTGCACTTTCATCAGCAATTATAAGCACTTCACTTGGTCCTGCTATCATGTCAATCGAAACTTCCCCATAAACCATTTTTTTAGCCATTGCAACGTAAATATTTCCTGGTCCGCCAATTTTATATACTTTTGGAATAGTTTCCGTACCATAACTAAGGGCAGCTATTGACTGAGCTCCACCCACTTTAAAGATTCTGTCAACTCCAGAAATTTTTGCCGCAACAAGAATAGAGGATAAAATTGTTCCATCTGCAGTTGGAGGTGTTACCATTATAATTTCATCACATCCAGCAATTTTAGCTGGAACTGCATTCATAAGCACAGTCGAAGGATAAGCCGCTGTTCCTCCTGGCACGTAAAGCCCAACTTTTTCAATCGGATTAACTACTTGTCCCAAAATTACGCCATTTTCCTGTCTTATTAAAAAATCATTCCTAACTTGTTTTTCGTGAAATTTCTTGATGTTGTCGTGCGAATATTGAATAACTTCCATTAATTCCTTGTCAATTGTGTCAAAAGCTTTTTGAATTTCCTCCTGTGTAACTTCCAAATTTTCCAGTTTTACACCATCAAATTTTTCAGTATATTCTATCAAAGCCTTATCTCCTCTAGCTTTAACATCTTTCAAAATACTTTCCACAGTTTCATTTACATCATCGTACGAAAACTGGCTTCTAGCAAGCTCCTTTTCCAAATCAACATCTTTTGAATACTTTATTGTCTTAATCATAACGCATCACTCCACTTCTTTTTTTATTATATTTATTTAAATATTTTCATAGTAATTTTATTTAAAATAAGCCTTAAAAATTATGAATGTTTTGTGTAGCTACTATATTTTGTTTAATTTTCAAACTATTTACAAAATTTCTTTTATTTTATTAACAATTTCCTCAATTTTTTTATTTTTAAATCTATAACTCGACTTATTGGCAACAAATCTAGCACTTATATCTTCAATATTTGTAAGAACCTTCAAATTATTTTCCTTCAAAGTTGTCCCAGTTTCAACTATATCCATTATCACATCGGAAAGTCCCAAAATCGGTGCTATTTCAATAGAACCATTTAATTTTATAAGCTCTACATCCCTATTAATTGAGTCAAAGTATTTTTTAGCCACATTAAGATACTTTGTTGCAACCACAAGAGGCCTGTCAAAATTTTCCTTAAAATCCATCGGGCCTGCAATCGAAAACCTGCATTTCCCAAATCCCAAGTCCATCAATTCATACACATCAGGATTTTCTTCAAGCAGTATATCCCTTCCTACAACCCCAATATCCGCACTTCCTTTTTCGACATAAACCCCTACATCCGACGGCTTCACCAAAAGAAATCTAATATTTTTTTCCTCATTCTCAAAAATCAGTTTCCTATTGTCTTCCTTCATTTCCGAACTTTCATAACCTATTTTCTCAAATAAATTATACACTTTATTTCCTAATCTCCCTTTAGGAAGAGCTATATTTATCATACTATTCCTCCTTTTTCAATTCCCCATTTTGAAAAATATATTTCTCATCAAAATTAAAAATTTCAAAATCACTTTCACCTAAATTCTCAATATTTTCCGTCCTTACTCTAAGCCCCTTTTTCTGAAAATCATTCACAATTTCCACCAATTTTTCAAAATCGCTGTTATCATAAGCAATCAAAACCTCAAAATCCTTTTTATCAGTATCCTTATAATACCCCTTCAATCCATCAGTCAAAATCGCAAATCCAACCGCTCCAGTATCAACCCCAAATTTTTCAAACAATTTGTCGTATCTGCCACCAGTTAAAATTACGTTTGAAAAGCCTTCAATATACCCTTGTAAAATAATTCCATTGTAATAATTCAAATTTTTTACAACAGAAAAGTCAAATATAATTTTTGATTTCTTGTAAAATTTCATCAATAAACTGTTTAGCTGTTTAAGTTCAGATAATATTTTTTTCGTATTGACATTTATTTCATATTTTAAAAGTTCCTTTTCAATATTTTCCAAATTCCCCGACAATTCAGGAATTTTATAAATTAATTTTTTCACATTTTCTGAAATATGTTCATTTCTTTTTAGTATTTTTTGTATATCGTGGCTGTTTTTTCTATTAATGCAATCCAATATTTGCTCTTTTGTTTCATATTCCAAATCGAAATTTTCAAAAATCGAAGAAATAAATCCCGCATGCGACAAAACAATCATACTTTTTTTATTTATAATATCTAAACTTTTTACTGCAAGATTAATAATCTCAAAATCCAAAAATGTCGATTCTTTCCCAATTAATTCAATTCCCAGCTGTTTATCCTCTTCGTAACCAATATATTTTGTTAGATTGTAAGTATTTTCCTGATAATAAATTTTACTGTATTTCAAAGACTGATCTTTAGACACCTTTTTAGCAACCGACAACGTAATATCGGGTCTCAACGCTAACAATTTTCCATTCGGACTCATAACAGTCAATACATTTCTATCAATAAAATCCTTATTTTCATTATACAAATCATATTCCTCGAAACTCGGAAGAGAAATCTTTTTATATCCATAAGAATCATACATTTTCCGTATATTTAGTAACACTAAATCTTTTTTACTCATATTTTTTATATAATTTTTCATAATTTACTTCACTTTCCACACCTGTTTTGCTTTTATCTTACCATATAATCAGAATAATTGCAAAAAAAGGAAGTTTTTACACTCCCTTTCATTTAAATATTTTCTATAAATCTTTATTTTCTCACAGCCCACATACTCACTGAAAGAACCTCACAAACCTTCTCAATTTTAGAAAATCCAGTTTCTTTTAATAAATTTTCAACATAATCAGCAGATAAAACATTCATTACCCCAGATTGATTACGAAACGTTTTCTCAACTTGCTCTTTCCTTGCTCCTCTTGTCAATGCAAATTCCTTCCAATAATCCAGTTGTCTATTTGAAAAAATACTTATTATGAATATTCCATCTTTATCAAGACTCCTATAAATTCTTTCCAAAAATTTTTTTGGATTGTCAACAAATTGCAAAACTAAAAGACATAAACATAGCTGAAAATTTTTATTATTTGTATAATTTTCAAACTTATCACAAACATACTCTAAATTTTTCAAATTATTACATTCATTTTTTACAATATTTATCATAATCTCACTTGGTTCTACTACTGTTATTTTTGAATCTTTATAAATATCTGATAAATTTTTGATTTCTAAACTTTGTCCACCTATTGATAAAATATTTTTGATTTGCAAAATTTTAGTTTCAACTTTTAAAACAGAATTAAATAATATTTCAATCATTAAATCATAAGCAGGTATTTTCTTTCTTATATCCTCCAAATAACTATCAATCATAAATTCTTTCATAATATCTCTCCTAATTTAACATTTCAAAATATGCAGTAATTCTATTTCAATTTTGAAATTATATGCTTAAAGTTTCTACAAAATTAAATATATAAAAACTAAAAAATTTAGCAATTTAAATACTTATAATACCCCTTAAATTCCTCATTAGCCTCATTCTCAGTCAATAAAAAATATTCCAACTCAGCCTTTTGAACTTCTCTCTCTTCATCCAAAACAAGTTTATATCGAAAATCAATATGAATATGCTCCCCTTCACTTTTTACAGGATTCTCAGGAATCTCAATCATATTCACATCTATCAATCCTATATTTTGCATATTTTCATCAACTTTTGCAAAAAAACCAGTTTCTTCAGAAAATTCACGGATAGCAGTATCTAAAGGTATTTCATCTTTTTCTACGTGTCCTGCTGGCAGTAAAATAGTTTTTAAATACGGATGTTTTATAAAATAACATTTATCATTCTTAAAAACTACAGCACTCGCTGACAAATGAACTTTGGACTTTCTGTTCGTTAAATCCTCTATTTTCATTTGTGATAATATTTTCGAAATTTTTTCTATTTTTATTTTCAATTCAGGCTCATATTCTGCTAAATTTTCTAAATGTTTTTTTAAGAAATTTATATTTTCTATTTTCAAAATGTTCTCCTTTTAGTTATTTTCCTTAATTTCAAAATAGATTTTATTTTTCTGATTAGGAATACTGTATAAAAATTTTTTCCATTCAACTATTATTTTATAAAAGTCTTCTAATGCGACTGTATCATAAAATTGATTATCAAAATTAAAACCTATTTCTATAATTTTTTTATCAATACTAAATATATAAAATGTTTCTCTTATAAAATCAACTTTTGTTCTTTTACCTTCTACAAACTCCTTTATTATCTCTACTAAATCATTAATTTGATCTAATATATTTAAACTATTCCACTCAAATCCCCCATAATCAACAAGAAAACAATCTAAATAATTCTTATAATTTTTATCGTTTGATATTATAGTAATAAACGGTTCTAGCTTATTTTCATAATTCTTCCATTCCATATTAATTTCCATTTTTATATTTTCTTTTATTAATTTTCTAAGGGCAACATAAATATTAATTTTCATAAAATTAGGATTATCAGTGGGAATATATTCTTCAAATTCAACATCATATTTTCTATTTAATTCCAATTTATCCAATTCTTTCCAAAACTTGGGAACTATTTTTTCAGGATTCCCAAATAAACAAAATTTTGCAAATTTACCATTTAGATTTAAAAATTCCCGTTCAAATTGTTCTTTTTTATAATCAAATTTTTCAATATTTTCATTTTTATTTTCTGTTTCATATCCTACAAAATAATCGTAATGAATAATTTTGCCGTATTCTTGATATACCATTCTATTATACACAACTGTCTGATATTCTCCGATTCTATCAATTATTTCATTTTTTTTTCATCATTTCTTTTCTAATGTTTCTTTTATTTGCTTCAATTTGTTCATCTAAAAAATTTATATTGTAAATTACTTTACCTTTGAAAACTCTATTTTGTTTTAATTCAACAATTTCATACTCCATAAATTTCCCTTTTTAAATTCTAGTTCATAATATTTCTAAAAACTATTAAAATTTATTTATTTTTAAAATTAAATTTTATTATAAACTTCCAGCATATTCAAAATATCCCTAGTTTCCTTTACATCATGAACTCTTAAAATCCTTCCACCATCTTGCACCATCAAACTCTCAAATATTAATGTTCCCATAAGTCTTTCTTCCAGCGACAGCCCAAATATTTTTTCATTAAAACTTTTTCTTGAAATTGCAATCATAATTGGTAATTTCATATCTCGCAAATATTTTACCGATTTAATTCTTTCCATATCTTCAGGTGTATTCATACTGTTATTTGAAGAATACCCAACTCCTGGATCTATCGAAATTTTTTCTCTTTCAATTCCAGTTTCTAAAATTGATTTTATCCGCTTAGCAAAATAATTTTCCAAATAATTTTTCAAGTTTGGAATTTTATCAAACCGTCCATTATTCATAACAACCAATGCAGGTTTATATTTTTCAACCAATTTCAATTTCCCTTCCGAAGTAAATCCATTAAAATCATTAATAATATCAATACCCGCATCCAGCCCTTTTTCAATAACTTCCTCAGTATCACTGTCCAAAGCCAGCACAATATCTGGAAACTCCTTTTTCACAGCCTCAATATATTTTTCAATCCGATTCCACTCTTCTTCTGCCGAAATATCATCAAAATTAGGCTTCGACGATTTCCCTCCAAATTCAAATATCTTAGCCCCATTTCTAACATCTTCTTCAATTCGCTTCAAAACCTTATCTAGACTCGAATTTCTCCCACCATCATAAAATGAATCTGGCGTAATATTCAAAATCGAATAAATAACCGACTCAGTCGTCAAATCAAACTCAAACCTATTCCCTTTCCAAATCAATCTATTTCCTTGTAAAATCTCTTCCAATTTTTCAATTCCATTTTCAAATTCAAAACTGTTTTCTTTTTTCAAAAGTTCAACTAACTGTTTTAATTCTGAATATTTAAAAATAGTTGTAATCCCTTCATTTTTATTAAATGAAAAAATATTTTTTTCTTCCAAAAAATTCTCAAATTTACGCAGTTCTTCTTTATTTCCATTAAATTCAATAACAATATTTTTTGAATCCCTATTCTTAATTTCATTAATTTTAATCATTTTTTATTTCTTTCCCTTCTTAAATAATTATGTCTATTTTTTTGTTTAAATCTTTATTCTAATTAAATTAAAAATATTTTTCAATAGCCTTCTTTACTTCCCCTAACAAGTAAAATGATCCCACTACAAAAATACACTCATCTTCATTCTCTCTCAATTCCAGCGCTTTCAAAAAAGCCTTCTCAATATTCTTTTCAGAAATTATAATATTTTTAGGATTTTCAATTTTTTTATCTTCAAAATATTTTTTTAAAATCTCTGAATCCAATTTTCTTTCTTCATTATTCGGCTCTGTAAGTATAAAATTATCTCCAGCTATTTTTAAAAGATTCACACATTTCTCCACTTCCTTATCCTTTAAAAATCCAACTACAAAAAATTTTTTTCTATTATCAAAATTCTTTTTAACATAATCTACAAAAGCCTCAACACTATCCTCATTATGTGCCACATCCAAATACACATTTTTAATTTTCTCAACTTTTTCCATCCGTCCTGCAATTTGCAATATTCCCAAAGCTCTATCCAATATTTTTTCTACATTTTCTAGAATATTTTCATCAAAAAATCTAAAATACCACGTTAAAACTGTCGCTAGATTCTCCAACTGTTGTTCGCCTTTTAGCTCAAATCTAAAAAAATACTCATTATTTTTAAAATTTTTCCCAAAATCATAATTTCCAATTATTTCAGCTTTAATTTTATTTTGAAATTCTAAACTGTTTTCAGATTTTAAATCTTTTTTTTCGTAAATATTTTGGCTATTTTCTTCTATATTTTCCACTTTTTCAATCTTTATATTTTTTTCAGCTAAAAAAATATCACAATTTTTATATTTTGCTTCTTTTTCCAAAATTTCATAAACTGCATCTCTCTGATTTGGAGCAATTATAACATTGCTCTGTTTTCTTATAATTTTTGATTTTGTTCGACAAATTTCCTCAATCGTATTTCCCAAAATATTTTTATGATCAATCCCAATCTTTGTAAAAATAGTATAATCAATTTTTGAAACTGCATTCGTTGCATCCAGTTCTCCTCCAAGTCCACATTCCAAAATCAGAACATTCACATCCTTATTTTTAAAATGTATCATCGCAATCAAAAACACCATCTCAAAATACGATAAATCATTTTCCAAATCCAAATCCAGCTCATTCAAAACCTGTCTTAACTTATTTTTATACTCTTCAAATTCCAACTCAGTAATTTCAACCCCATTAACCTTAATCAATTCATAAATTGTCCTTATTTGAGGACTCGTAAATAATCCAACTTTATATCCCATTTCACACAAAATGCTATTAATCATATAACAAGTCGAACCTTTCCCATTCGTCCCGCTAACATGAATAACCTGGACATCACTTGCAGGATTATTCATTTTATCCAAGATTTCTGCAAGCAATTTTACTCTTTTCTTTTCCCCATATAATGATTCTTTCATCACTTTTTTCTCCTATTTTTGTAAAAATTATCATTCGTTAAGTTTATTTTGATATTCCAGTTTAATTCTAATCATCTATTCCCACTTTCCCCACAAGTTCTGTAATCAAGTAAATATGTGTCAAAGTATCCCCTTTATCTAAATTATCAACACTTTTCTTCCCACCTAATCCTAATAATGGAACAAAATAAAAACTTTGATTATACTCTAATTCTCCATATTTTTTTACAGCCTTTTCATATAACTTTAAATCAAAGTATTTGTCTGTAAAATTTTTTTCAGTATAGATATCTGAAAAAAAGAAATCCATACCAGAAGCCATTATTTCAAAGTCTTCCAACTTATACAACACTATTCCAATAGACTCATTTTCTTGCCATGTTATTACATCTGCAAAAGCTGTTGTAAACAAAGGTATTGACTCTTTCCCTCTAAAGTAAGTTTCTTCTACTAATTCTTTATAATCATCTGGATTTATCACCCTTAAATACCCATTCAAAAAACTTCCCAATCCATAATTTTTCCAGATTTCTATAACCTTATCTGGCACTTGCCCTTTATATTTTTCAATAATTTCTTTCGGCATTTCTTTTTCTTTTTTAAAATCTTTTAACACTATACTTCTCCTGTAAATACTCTAAAAAATTAATTTTGTTACTTAATATTTATCCATTATTCATTTATTCTTAATATAATTTTCTTTTATTTTTTCAGTATTTCCTTTATCAAAAAAATCTTTTATAACTTCACAAACAAATTCTTTATCTTCCGTAAACATACTTAAAGGAACTTTATGCAGATTATTGTCTATTAAATCTGGATAATTTGGATAATATGTCAATGCTATCGGTGCGTTTGGATTTATATAGAAATAATTTTCATATTCTTCATCATCTTCATCAATAACTTCCAGTAAAAATTTCCCATCTAACATTGATATACTCAAACTTTTAGATATATACGGGATCTGTTTTTCTATTTCAACTAAATCTAATCTTAATCCTAAAGCCTGATTTTTATTTTCTAATGAACTTTTATATTTAGATTCTAAAATAGCTTCAGCTTCTTCAAAAGTTGTTTTTTCGTTATTTACAAATTTTATATAATAATTATTTTCTTCAAACATTTTTTTGCTCACTTCGTTGTTTTCTTATAAATTCTATCTATTTTCGCTTCAGGGATTAATCCTTTTTTTCCAAATTTTACATAATCATAAGGAAATTTATTTTTGCATTTCCAGTCGAATATTTCTTCTATTTCTGGTTCTATTAACAATTTCATTTCATTTATTTTTTCATTCATATCCGTTTCTTCGATATAATCATCCCATATGTGAAAAGTAGTTAATCCTTCTTTTTTATTAAATGTTATAAAAACAACAGCGTCACTTTCACCATTTAGTTTTCCTCTATCTAAAATCGAAAAAATTTGTATTTCTTCAACTTCATTTTTTTCTATCATTTCTTTTATTCTTTTATCTGTTGATGTATCTAAATATTTTAATGAATTATCTTTATTTAGCCAACCATTATCTGTTCTTAATTTTACATAATTATTTTCAAATGAATGAAAATCTAAATACCATTTCATCTGTTCATACCATTTTAATTCCTTTTCTCTGTTACCTATATATTTACCTTTTATATATGCCACCCTTATTTCTACCATATATAAATCTTCCTCTTCCATAGAAATATTAGTTGCTCCTTTTCCATCCAGTTTTTTTAGTGCTTCAAAATATGGAGTAAAATCAAAATCCGTCTTGTGCATTGTCAAAACATATTCACAATATCTATCTATCGCTTCAGCCGGGTTGCTAAGTATTTTCATATTTTCTATATCGCCATTTTGTATTGCATATACAATTCCATCTTTTAAATGTGTCTTCACAAATAGCGTTGTTTCAATTTCATTTTCATTTTCTTCATATCTTGTATCCAAAAAACTCATAAAATCCATACACGTTCCGCCCAATGATTTCAAATCAAATTTCGGTATAAATTGTTCCATCCATTTATACCATTTCTTCTGTTTCCCTTTAGGAATTTTGTACGAGTCCATATATCCATCAAAACTATCCCAGCTGTTACAAGGTAATACAGATCCGATTCCACTAGTTCCAAATCCACTAAACTTATAAAAATAAGCCATCTTTATTTTTTCTGGAAGAGAATGATACCTATTTATTTCTTTAGATATAGTTTTATTTTCCTCTTTATCACATAAGTTATTTCCATAAAAATCTCTTTCAATTTCAATTATTGTATTACTACATTCTAATCCTAAAAACGTATTACCAAGTTCTCCTTCTTTTGTATATTCTAATTTTGTATCTAAATCTACTCCACCAAAAAGTTTAGAGTTTTCCTTTAAAATTTTTCCAGTTCTAGGCTGATATTTGTATACATATTTCAATAACCAATCTTTTCCCTCTTCTTTAAAAGGTGTCAGTATGTCGTATGAATTTTCATTCTTATAAATATCTTCTTTTAATATTTGTAATAAATTTTCAGATATATCCTCGTATTTTTGCCAAAAAACATATTCAGAATATTCTTCCATTAGTTCATAAAATTTTTCCTTAGTTATTAACTCCATCATATTTTTCTCCAAACTAAAAAAATATCCTTAAAATTTTATTTTATCCCATCCAAAAACTCCTTCTTCCTATCCACATTCTCTTTAAATTCCCCACTATAAAACGAAGTTCTAGTCACAGAACCAATTTTATTAATTCCTCTCATTTCAATGCACATATGCCTTGCTTCAACTACAACAGCTACTCCTAATGGATTCAATATCTCTATTAATTTCTTTGCAATATTTACAGTGATTTCCTCCTGAACACTTAATTTTTTTGAAATAAATTCCACAAGTCTTGGTATCTTGCTAAGTCCAATAACTTTATTATCTCTCGGAATATAAGCAACATGCACCTTTCCAAAAAATGGCAACATATGATGTTCACACATTGAAAAAAATGGTATCTCCTTTACAAGCACCATTTCTTGCGACTCACCCAGATTCACATCAAATAATTTATAATTCTCAAAATCATTCACATTTTTTGTACTCAAAATCTCCTCATACATTTTTGCAACCCTTTTAGGAGTTTCAATAAGTCCTTCTCTATACACATCTTCACCAATATTTATCAATATTTCACGTACTGCATTTTCAATATTTTTTAATCTTGTTTCTTTATCTATACTTTTGTTTTTTTTCATTTTTTTACCCTTTCTTTTTATTTCAACAACAAATGGTATTCTTCAATTCTATTTTGACAAACTTTATTCTTATATATATCATTAAATAAGTCTAGTTCATATTTATTACATGATTTTATCTTTGTAAATTATTATTTACAATAAATGATATTTAGACTTGTCCATAACTTAACATTATTCATCTTTAATAAAAAAGATTAATTCCTTTATAAATAATAGTTATTTAATTATATTCTAAATTCATTCAATTACATTAGTAATTGTAAAATGAGTTGTTGTAATGATTTAATAGTTGTAAATAAAATAATAAATAATATAAAATAATTAACGTCCGATAATTTAATTTTAAAATTCAAAAAAATATAAGAATTATTACAATTCTTTTTATGTTATTTCCTAATTTGGGTTACCATAAGTTACTAATTAGTTTTTTCAAATTTTTTCAATTTTTTGATCTCCTACTTTAACTAACTCATTTATTTTTTGCACAATTTCTTCTCTTCCAAGAAATTCCCCATCATAGATTTCAGCTAATGGTATTAATACAAATAACCGATTCAACATTTCCTTATGTGGAACTATCAAGTCAGATTCATCAATTTTTTTATCTGAAAAAATTAAAATATCAATATCAATCGTTCTTGGCCCCCATCTAATTTCACGTTTTCTATCCAGTTCCGCTTCAATTTTATTTATAATTCTCAAGATTTCTCTTGCTGAAAAATCAGTTTTAATCTTAATTACTGCATTTAAAAATAAATCCTGCTCCAAATATCCAACTGGTGTTGTTTCATATAATCCAGATTTTTTCAATACTTTAATTCCATCTGTTTTCTCAATTGCTTCAATAGCTTTTTGTATATATTTTTTTCTATCGCCAATATTACTGCCTAAACTTAAATAAACTTCATTTTTTGCCATTTTTATTTTACCCCTTTCTCTGTATCCCTAATCTTTTATCTGGATTTCAACACTATCAAAAATTCCATTAATCGGAACTGCCAGTTTTCGTATATTTACCTGTACATTTTCAATTTCCCCATTTAATTTCTTTATTTCCTTTATAATGTCCAAAGCCAATGTTTCCAGCAAATCTACTCTGCTTTCTTTAACAATTTTCTCTATTTTCCTATAACAGTCTCCATAGCTCAATGTGCTATTTATATCATCATTTTTAATAATCTCCTTTGAAAGTGAAATTATTAAATCAATTTCAATGTTTTGCCCAATTTTTTTTTCTTCCTCATAAACACCTATATATGAATGAAATTTCATGTTATTAATCTTTATTTTATACAATTGCATCTCCTTCGTTTCTATTTAAAGTTTGTGTATATTTTAACATATAAAATCTTAAAAATAAATAGTGCTCGGGTAAAAAGAAAAGAGCATAAAGCTATCATCTTATGCCCTTAATACAAAAATTATAATTTTTCTACTAAATCTTTCAAATAATTTTTTACTCTATCCTTCAATTCCTCGTGTCTCAACCCAAATTCAACATTTGCAACAAACATTCCAAATTTATCTCCAGTGTCATATCTTAGCCCATCAAAATTATACGCATACAATTTTTCACCATCATTCTTCATTGCCAAAATTGCATCTGTCAACTGAATTTCTCCACCTTTTCCAGGTTTTGTCCTTTTTAAATATGAAAAAACTTCAGGTTCCAACACATATCGCCCTAATGCCGCAAGATTACTCGGAGCTTCATCAACTGATGGTTTCTCAATGAAATCTTCAACTGCCACTGTTTTTTCGTCAATTTGCTTTAATGGCTTTATTATCCCATATTTTGAAACATTTTTGTGCGAAACTTCCTGAACTCCTAAAATTGTTCCACCTTGCAATTCACTGTATTTTTCTACAAGCTGTTTTGTGACAGGTTGCTGCCCTTTTTCCTTATCTGTATAAATAATGTCATCTCCCAGAAGTACAACAAACGGCTCATCTCCTACAAATGCTTCTGCACAGCTTATTGCGTGTCCCAATCCTAACGGCTTTTTCTGACGGACATAATAGATATTTGACATTTCAGAAATATTGTTTACTACTTTCAATAAGTCTTCTTTCCCTTTTTCTTCTAATGTTTTTTCCAATTCATAAGAATAATCAAAATGGTTTTCAATAGATCCTTTGTTTCTTCCAGTAATAATTAATATTTCTTCTATTCCTGCTTCAACCAGTTCTTCTACAAGATACTGCAATGCAGGTTTATCAACTATTACAAGCATTTCTTTAGGTTGTGCCTTTGTTGCCGGTAAAACTCTTGTTCCAAGTCCCGCTGCCGGTATAACAGCTTTTCTTATTTTTTTTATACTCATATTTAATTTCCCTCCTGAATATATGTTCAAACCATCATAAAATTTGATTGACAAGACTATATGGATTTAAATTAGTAACATAATCATAATTTTAAACTCCGTTTTAAAATATTTTCTCTGTGATTTAATTATTTTAATATATATGTCCTTCATCAGAGTAAGTTATTTTTGTTGATGCTAATGGAGCAAATAAATTTATTTTCTCAAAATAATCTTTTGCCTTTGAGTTAGCCACTAATTGATATTCCTTAGTTTTTAAATCATATTCGTATTTTCCTATTATAATAATACTTTTTTCATCTGGAAATTGGATATAGAAACGTACAATTTCCTTGTCTGGAAGTGGTGTTTTTCCTAAATTTTTTGTATCAATTTTTGTAAAGAAATTTTTATAATCATTAAATTTTTTGTAAAAGTCCTTTTTAAAGTCATCATTTGATGTTGTAGCACTAACTTTTATTACAACACCTACATTTGCATTATAATCTTCATCTTCAATGGTATAATACGCCATCTTTATTTTATCTCTGTCGCAAAAAATATCATCTGTCCGCTTTTCAGATTGAATCTTTTTTATAACTCTGTCTAAAAAAGTATCTGGATTAGTTGCAAAGCTACATGTATCACTAAATCCTTGCATTCCAACTAAAAATAAAAGTGAGAATATTAATTTTTTCATTTTATCTACATCCTTCCAATATATACTCGAACCTTTCAAAATCAAACTAACAAAACTATAGATGTCCTAAAATCATGATAATCTTATCAATTTAATTTCAAATTAGTTTCATTATGCTATTTCAATTTTATATAATTATATCACAATTTTTTAAATTATTGTATACTTATTTTTTGATTTTATTTCAAAAGTTCATTCTTTTTTTTACTAAATTCCTCCTGTGTAATAACGCCTTCATCCATCAGCTTTTTAAATTTTATTATCTCATCAGCCACTGAAGACTGGTTTAACGGCTTTTGCAATTTTTCAAACTCCTCTATCGAATCATTTACAGCATTTACAAATGGAATAAGCGTTCTTTTTAATATGTTTGTCACTTTAATCATTGAAGCCCCGTCCCATATTTCTATTTCCCCAAGAAAAAATCTTTTTCTATACTTTATTGAATTTACCTTGCTAAGTGGCACTTCAATCTGATTTACACCAAAAAGCATTCCCTTATCCAGAAAAATAATTCTTTTATTAGTTGAAATAACTAGCCATGTATGTCCATCATAAACACCTGAAGTAGCATAGGTAATAATTTCGTCATCACCAATAATATTTGGAAGCTCTTTTACTTCCTTCTTCGTTCCCCAAATCGCCGCCCCACATTTTGCCAACATTGTTTTTATATCCTTCAAAGTTCTCATATTTAAATTCCCTTCTTAAATCATTTCCTTAATTTTAAACCTATATTTTTATAAAATATATTACTATAATTGTACTATGTTTTTTTAAATTAATCAAAGAATTTTTTGTACCTTTTGAGGAACTTTTTAAATACTATATTTATAATTTTTATAAAAATATTGCACTTAAATCCTTTAAAATCTGTATTTCCCTTAAAATTTTTATTTTTATATTGATATTTTTAAAAATTTTGTTGCTTTTTAGGAACAAACGAGGTATAATATACTAAAATAAATTAATTTAAATTAAACTAAAAAATGATAACCATCCCACCTACAACCTCATAAATTCATAAATTATAAAAATATTGGAGGATTATTCTATGAATATCGGCAACCGATTAAAAGAATTACGTAAAAATAATAAATTATCAATGGACACTTTAATTGAAAAACTGAATCAAAAATATAATCTACGTATAACTAAAAGTATGGTATCACGCTGGGAAAACAACTTATCAGAGCCAAGCAGCAAATTTGTTACTGCATACGCAAAATTTTTTAATGTTGATTTAAATTACCTGGCCGGTATAACAAATTTTGATTCTCACAATAAATATAATGCTATTTCCCATGGAAATTTGATTCCTGTCGAAATAACCGAAATCCCAATGTACGGTAAAGCCAGTGCAGGAACTGGCTACATCAATCTTTCAGAAGAAATTGGAAGCTATTCCATACCAAAAGACATCTATAAAAATGGACTTTTTGCTATAAAAGTTTCTGGCGACAGTATGAACGGCTTTGATAAAAGCATTCCAGATGATTCAATCGCCATTGTTGATCCTGAATTGTGTACTAATCCAATAAGTCTAAACGGTAAAGTCTGTGTATTTGAATATGATGATGAAACATACATAAAGCAATTAATAATAGATAAACAGGGAATTGTCAGATTACATTCATTTAACCCTGATTATGATGATATTATTATTTTAAATACCGAATTACTATATTGCAAAGGACGAGTAATCAGAACTTTTGTAGAAAATCAATGGTGAAAAAGCAAAATAAAATTAAACTAGAGGAGGAATAAAAAATGACATTAGTTAAAGAAGCTATTTCCGCAGTTATTGATGAAAATGGAAATTTTAATTTTGAAAAAGACAGAGCAACTTATTTTAAGGAAGTAAAAACATACAGTCTGGATAAACTAAACAAGGAAGTGCAAAAATACAATCTCTCAAATGATGAACGAGTAGAAAAATTAAGCAAATGGGAAAAAATTCAATATATTAAATGTCTGATTTCTGACTCATTTGTTTATACTAATAACGGTACTATCACTAATGAAGCTAGAAAAAAATTATTAATTTCACTCAACAAGGTATTTTTTAAAACATTGGAAATCTATAAATCAAAAAAACAAAAACATACAGTTTAAATAGTTTATTCTTAATTATACTATAACTTCAAGATTAAATTCAAAAGTTACAACTATTCCATTTAAACTTTAAATTTATTTTATATTATTTCGGTTTTAAAAAGAGCAAATATACCATTACTATGAAAAATTTTTTTATAAAAAAGTTGCAATTTTATATAAAATACATTATAATAAGCGGTATAGAATTTTGAAAGGAGAATCTTTTTAATGTTTAAAGAATTCAAGGAGTTTATCTCAAAAGGAAATGTAATGGATTTGGCAGTTGGAGTTATAATTGGTGCTGCTTTTGGAAAAATAGTAACTTCGTTGGTTGATGATATAATTATGCCGATTATTGGGATTATTTTAGGGAAAATTGATTTTTCAAACTTAAAAATTATTATTACACCCGCTACAAAAACAGCTCCAGAAGCTGCAGTAAAATATGGATTATTTATCCAAAACGTAGTTAATTTCTTAATCATGGCATTTGTTATTTTCTTAATGGTAAAATTTGTAAATAAATTAAGAAAACCCGCATCAGAAGCAGTTGAAGAAGTTACTGAGGTTATACCGACAAAAGAGGAAACATTATTAGCTGAAATTAGAGATATTTTAAAAAATAAATAAATTATATTTAAGAGATGCTGTCATCGTATCTCTTTTTTTGTTACTAATACTAACTCCCATTTAAAAATAGGAATAAATTTTTTTAATAGGGTTGTTTGATAGCTAATTCATACTATTTCCCATTTAAATAGTAGAAATCAGAAAATTTATAGGATTAAAACTTTTTTTACAAGATTATGCTATTATACAATCTATTAACTATTAAAATATCCTTTAATTAAATTTTATTGTCAAGTATCCATATAAGAGATTTTTATTCAGAATTTGAAAAACTGCTTATTGTTAATATATGTTTTCATAATTCTATGTTTTTTCTTTTTATATAAGCAAAATTTTGTTATTGTTAAAGGAAAAATAACTAAATACGAATATATTTCTTTCGCCATAATTTTTATAATATTAAAATTTATTAATGTTAAAATAACTCTTATTTGCGAAAGTGAGCGTAGTTTTACGAAGCGAGTTTTATTTTTTCTTTATAAGAAAGTTTTGCGTAAAGCGGGGTGATTCGTAGAACATTTCGCTATTATCTCTAAGTAGTAGTCAGTTAAATATGTTTATTGCGAAAAAAGGCATGGCGTCTGATGCTCTTACATTACAAAAAATTCAATAAGAAATAGAAAAAACTATTATTAGTCATAATATTTATAAAAAAATTATAAAAGTCCTTAAGATGGATACTTAAAAATTAGATTTGATTTTTTTAATAAAACTATCAAATTAATTGTTATAGAATTTTATTTCTATTTTTTAAATAGGGTTTAGTATTAATTATTTAAAAATATTGGGTTATTATCCTTCATTAAAAAAAGTTTGTAATAAATCTGTTATTTAAATGGTTTAGTATTAATACGAAAAAAAGACAGCAAAACCTAAGTTCCACTGTCCTTTTATTTTTTCCTTTTTTAAGTCCTTAACTCAAACATCTGTTACATTTTTAGTTGTTAAAGTTATTCTCTTTCTTTCCAATTCTTCGTTCTAGTAAATAGCTCTAAATCCAATACCTGC